>JAJYBQ010000253.1 GCA_021778935.1 Pseudomonadota bacterium
CGTGAGGCCGCGATCGTAGCGCTCGGACGCCAGCAACATCGCGCGTTCGCTGGCCACCACCGCATCGGCCAGTTCCCGCAGTCGCTCCTGCTGTGCGCGGAACGCAGCCATCGACGTGTCGACGTCGGAAACCGCGTTGAGCACCGTCTGCTTGTAGTGCACGTACTGCGCATGGGCCTGCAGGTCGGCCACGTCGGCGAGGGCATCGAGCGTGCCGAAATCGAGCAGCGGGAGAATCGCGCTATAGCCCAGCGACCAGATTCGGTACGAGGTGTTCGGCAGGTACTGCGAGTTGGGGCTGATTCCCTCCTGCCCCAGGCCGGCCACGAGCGAAAAGCTTGGGAAGAGCGCCGCGGTTGCCACGCCGACATTGGCCGTTGCGCTTGCCAGCTCCCATTCCGCCTCGCGGACATCCGGCCGGCGCCGCAACAGGGTCAATGGGACACCGGGGTCGATCTCGTCCGGCAGATTGGGAATCAGCTCCGGCTTGGAGAGTTCTGCGCGCAGGTCCTCCGGATAATGTCCGAGCAGGACTGCGATCCGGTCCTGCGCTGCCTCGATCCGCCCGAGTACCGGCCCGATTTCCGCCCGGACGATATCCAGTTGCCGGCGCGCCAAGGTCGCATCGAGCTCGTTGGTGATCCCGCGGCTGTAACGGGCCTTCATCAAGTGCCAGAGATCGCTGGCAGCGAGCTCGTTCTGCCGCAGCACGAGGAGTTGTGTCTGGAGTCCCCGCAGGTCGACATACGCGCGCACCACCTGCGCCACCACCGCCACCTGCACCGCGTCGCGCGACGCCATCTGCGCTTGCGATTGATAGCGCGCCGCTTCGATCATCCGGCGATAGCGGCCGAACAGGTCGAGATTCCACTGGGCCATGCCGCCGGCGACGTAATCGATACGGTTGATCCCCGTACCCGTCAACCGCCGATTGTCGGCAGCATGCAGGGCCCCCGGAGCGAGCCCGCCGCGGTCGAGGTTCGAGCCGGTACCGCGCCCGCCGCCCGCCCCGAGATCGATGCTCGGCAAGGCAAGGCCGGTAACCGCGATCTCATAGGTGCGTGCCTGCTGCAAGTGGGCAAGCGCGATCTCGAGGCTGGGATTGTCCTTCAGCGCCCGCGTGATGAGCGAGTCGAGCTCGGGGTCGTGAAGGTTGTGCCACCAGCTGGCGATCGCCGCCGGATCATTCTGGCTGCCCTTGCCGGAATGGCCGCCCGCCTCCACCGCAAACTGTTTCGGTGCGTCGGGCTTGGGGCGATGATAATCCGGGCCGACTGCGCAGCCCCCAAGCCACAGTGCCGCCAGTACCGCACCGGCGAGGATGCTGCGGGAGCGGCGGCGGGCCGCTCGCTCTTCCTTCATTTGTCGCTCCCCACGTCATTCGCGATCACCGTTTCGCCGTCGGCGATCTGACTGCTGATGTTCAGCGCCACGCGGTCGCCCGGGTGGACGCCGGACGAGAGATCGAGCACATTGCCCTCGTCGCGCGCGATCGTCACGCGGCGGAAATGCACCGCGCCGTTGGCATCGACCACGGCGACATGGGGACCGCTCGACAGGAAGACCATCGCCGCCGCGGGCACCTGAAGGAGCCCGTTGTTGGGAAGATTGAACCGGACGTCGACATACATCCCGGGAATCAGGACGTGCCCCTTGTTGGGAAGGTCGATCTCGACCTTCAGGGTCCGCGCATCCGGGTCGATCGCCTGCGCTGTCCGGGTCACGGTGCCGCGGAACACCTTCCCGGGAAGATCGTTGGCGCGGATCGTCACCGCCGTCCCGGGATAGCGCAAATCGTTCGCCACCGCCTGGGGCGCATCGACGAAAATCCGCATCGGATTATCTTTGCTGATGCGATAGAGCGGTGTGGTCGACGCCGTGCTGCCGGCGGTAACCAGGTTCCCGACGTCGATCTCTCGCGCCACGACCATCCCGGTAAACGGGGCGGTTACCTTCTTGAAGGTGGTGAGCGCCGAGTAATGGTTGACGTCGGCCTGCGCCAAGGCAACCTGGGCGCGCTCGGCGTTCAGGCGGGCCTTCGCACTGACATAGTCGGCCTTCTTCTCTTCCCGATCCTGAACCGAAACCACGCCCTTGGGTGCATCGCGCCAGCGGACATAGGTCGTCGTCGCGAATTCCTCCTCCGCCTTGCGGACGCGGACGATCGCCTTGTCGGCATTTACTCGCGCACGGGCCGCGGCAAGCTGGGCATCGAGTTCCGGGGTGTCGATGAGCGCAAGCACCTGCCCCTTGCGAACGTGGTCGCCGATATCCGACCACCATTTCGAGACGTAGCCATCGACCCGACCGTAGATCGTGGCCTCGTACCAGGACGCGGTCTCGCCAGGCAATGTCAGCCCCGCACCGCCCGGAGTTCCCTTCACGGTCACCACGTCGACCTCGAGCTTCTGCTTTACCTGGGCGGCAGACGCCACACGCAGATGATGTGCCTCGTGCCAGCGCTTGACTGCGACAACCGAAAACGCGACCACCAGCAGCACGACGAACCCCGTTATGCCGCGCCGTACCGTACCGCCGGTGCTCTCGGAAAACTCGGTGGACGCGCGGCCCTCGTCCGGATCCTCGTCCATGAACGGGGCCCGTCCCTCTTGCGTGCGTTCCTCTTCTTCGTGGCCGGATGCGCTCACGGTGTACCTCTCTCCATGTTCATGTGGGGAATATGCGGAACCAGCCCCGACGGCCGGCGCCGCAGCAGCCGGTACATCGTCGGGACGAAAACCAGGGTAGCGAAGGTGGCAAAGAGCAGGCCGCCGATCACCGCGCGGGCGAGCGGCGCGTTCTGCTCACCACCCTCGCCGACCCCCAGGGCCATCGGGATCATGCCCAGGATCATCGCGCCTGCGGTCATCAGCACCGGGCGCAAGCGCATGTAGCCGGCGGACACCGCGGCGGTCAGCGAATCATCGCCCTTGTCCATCCGTTGATTGGCAAAGGTCACGACCAGAATGCTGTTCGCGGTGGTCAGACCGATACACATGAGGGTTCCCATCAACGCAGGAACGCTCAGGTGGGTCTGGGTGAGGAAGAGCATCCACATCACCCCTCCCAGCGCAAACGGCACCGCCATGAGCACGATCAGCGGATCGATCCAGCTCTGGAAGTTGATCACCAGGAAGAGGTACACCAGCACCACGGCGAGGGCGATCCCGGTGAAAAGGCCGGTGTAACTCTGCTCCATGGTGTCGATCTGCCCGGAGAGGGTGACCTTGATCGCCTTGGCGGGCGGCGGCCGATCGCGATCGAGAATCCGGTTGATCTCCTTGGCTGCGGACGCCAGATCGGTGCCCTGCACGTCCGCCTGCACGTCGAACACCGGGCGGATATTG
>JAJYBQ010000254.1 GCA_021778935.1 Pseudomonadota bacterium
CATGATCTCGGAAGGATGATTGTACTTCATTTCATAGCCCATCGCCTCGCCGAGGCGGATGGTCACTTCCCAATCGGCCAAGCCGTTGCGCGGCGTCATCACCTTGCGCACGCGCTGGATACGGCGCTCGGCGTTGGTGAAGGTGCCGTCCTTTTCGAGGAAGGTCGAACCCGGCAGGAAGATGTGGGCGTAGTTGGCGGTTTCGTTCAGGAAGAGATCGTGCACGATCACGCATTCCATCGCCGACAGCGCCGCCACAACATGCTTGGTGTTGGGGTCGGACTGCAGGATGTCCTCGCCCTGCACGTAAAGCCCCATGAAGGTGCCGTCGACGGCGGCGTCGAACATATTTGAAATGCGCAGACCGGGTTCCTTGTCCAGGCTGACGTGCCAGAACGATTCAAATGATTCACGAACGGAATCGATGCCGACATGCCGGTATCCCGAGAATTCATGCGGGAACGAGCCCATGTCGCAGGAACCCTGCACGTTGTTCTGGCCGCGCAATGGATTCACGCCGACGCCGGGGCGGCCGATATTGCCGGTCGCCATCGCCAGGTTGGCGATCGCGATGACGGTGGTTGAGCCCTGGCTGTGTTCGGTGACGCCGAGGCCGTAATAGATCGCGCCGTTGCCGCCGGTGGCGAACAATCGCGCCGCGGCGCGCAATTCCTTCGGATCGACGCCGGTCACCATCGCGGTCGCTTCCGGGCTGTTTTTCGGCAGCGCGACGAACTGCGCCCAATCCTGGAACTCGCTCCAGTCGCAGCGCTCGCGCACAAAGGCCTCGTCGACGAGACCCTCGGTAACGATCACGTGGGCCATCGCGGTCAATACGGCGACGTTGGTGCCGGGTAACAGCGGCAGATGGTGCTGCGCCTCGACATGCGCGGAGCGGATGATGTCGATGCGGCGCGGATCGAGCACGATCAGTTTGGCGCCCGCGCGCAGACGCTTCTTCATGCGCGATGCGAACACCGGGTGCGCATCGGTCGGATTGGCGCCGACGATCATCATCACGTCGGTGTCTTCGACCGAATCGAAATCCTGTGTGCCTGCCGAGGTACCGAAGGTGGTGGCAAGGCCGTAACCGGTCGGCGAATGGCAGACGCGGGCGCAGGTATCGACATTGTTGTTGCCGAAGCCGGCGCGAACCAGCTTCTGCACCAGATAGGTTTCTTCGTTGGTGCAGCGCGACGACGTGATCCCGCCGATGGACGTACGGCCATACTTCGCCTGAATCCGCCTGAACTCGGAAGCCGCATGGTTGAACGCCTCGTCCCATGACACCTCGCGCCACGGGTCGGTGATCTTCTCGCGGATCATCGGATTGAGGATGCGCTCCTTGTGGGTGGTGTAGCCCCAGGCGAAACGGCCCTTGACGCAGGAATGACCGCGATTGGCCTTGCCGTCCTTGTACGGCACCATGCGGACGACTTCCTCGCCGCGCATTTCGGCCTTGAAGGCGCAGCCGACGCCGCAATACGCACAGGTCGTCACCACGGAGTGCTCGGGCTGGCCGATTTCGATCACGGACTTTTCCGTGAGTGTTGCGGTGGGGCAGGCCTGCACGCAGGCGCCGCAGGAGACGCATTCGGAGCCGAGGAAACTCTCGCTCATGCCGGGCGAAACCCGGCTCTCGAAGCCGCGGCCGGAAATGGTCAGCGCGAAGGTGCCTTGCACTTCCTCGCAGGCGCGGACGCAGCGCGAGCAGACAATGCACTTCGAGGGTTCATAGGTGAAATATGGATTGGATTCGTCCTTTGGCATCCAGGCGGCGTTGGCCGCGCCATTGGACTTGGCGAAGACATGGTTCTCGCCTCCGTAACCGTAACGCACGTCGCGCAGGCCGACCGCGCCCGCCATGTCCTGCAATTCGCAGTCGCCGTTGGCCGCACAAGTCAGGCAGTCCAGCGGATGGTCGGAGATGTAGAGCTCCATCACGCCCTTGCGCAGCTTCTTCAGCCGCTCGGTCTGGGTGTGGACCACGAGGCCCTGCATCGCGGGCGTGGTGCAGGAAGCCGGCGTGCCGGCCCGGCCCTCGATCTCGATCAGGCACATGCGGCAGGAGCCGAACGCGTCCACCATGTCGGTGGCGCAGAGCTTCGGAATCTGGGTGCCGGCCTCCATCGCCGCGCGCATGATCGAGGTGCCCTCGGGCACCGTGATGCTCTGGCCATCGATGGTCAGCGTGATCATGGTTTCGGATTTGGAGCGGGGTGTGCCGAAATCGGTTTCCTGGATCAGCGACATGGCAATCGTCCTTTTTATTCCGCGGCCTGCAGGCGTGTCGGCGCCGGGCCGAAGTCTTCCCGGAAATGTTTCAGCGCGCTCATCACGGGGTAGGGCGTGAAGCCGCCCAGCGCGCAGAGCGAGCCGAATTTCATGGTGTTGCAGAGGTCTTCGACCACGGCGATGTTCTCCGGCACCCGTTCGCCGGCGCGGATCTTGTCGATGGTCTCGACGCCGCGGATCGAGCCGATCCGGCAGGGCGTGCACTTGCCGCAGGATTCGATGGCGCAGAATTCCATGGCGAAACGCGCCTGCTTCGACATGTCGACGCTGTCGTCGAACACCACGATGCCGCCATGGCCGATCAGGCCGTCGCGCGCGGCGAAGGCCTCGTAGTCGAACGGGGTATCGAACAATTCGCGCGGGAAATAGGCGCCGAGCGGGCCGCCGACCTGCACCGCGCGTACCGGACGTCCGGTGAAGGTGCCGCCGCCGACGTCGTCCACCAGTTCGCCAAGCGTGATGCCGAAGGCGACCTCGAACAATCCGCCCCGCTTGATGTTCCCCGCGAGCTGGATCGGCATCGTGCCGCGCGAGCGGCCCATGCCGAAATCGGCGTAGGCTTTCGCGCCGCCGGCGAGGATGAAGGGGATCGCGGCGAATGACAGCACGTTGTTGATCACGGTCGGCTTGCCGAACAGGCCTTTATGCGCCGGCAGCGGTGGCTTGGCGCGAACGATGCCGCGGCGGCCTTCGAGGCTTTCCAGGAGCGAGGTCTCTTCGCCGCAGACATAGGCGCCTGCGCCAACCCGGACTTCGAGATCGAAGCTGTGCGCGGAGCCGCTGACGCGCGCGCCAAGATAGCCGGCGCGCCTGGCCGTGGCGATCGCGGCATTGATCGCCACGATGGCGTGCGGATATTCCGAGCGGATGTAGATGTAGCCCTTGGTGGCGCCGACCGCGACGCCCGCGATCGTCATGCCTTCGATCACCACGAAGGGATCGCCTTCCATGATCATGCGGTCGGCGAACGTGCCGCTGTCGCCTTCGTCGGCGTTGCAGACGATGTATTTCCGGTCGGCGCTGGTCTGCGCCACGGTTTTCC
>JAJYBQ010000024.1 GCA_021778935.1 Pseudomonadota bacterium
AGCAGCGGCTCGGACCACCGGGCGCCGCGGGAGCCGTGGGCAAAGAGGACGATTGCATCGCGGTCCGGGGGCATGGCGTGGTGTCCTTGATGGGGGGGGGCCGCCGCGTTTGGCGCTACTGGGTCCGGCGGTGGCGCGCACGCCGGTTGCCGTATTATCGCCGGATGCGGAGCGCGGCGGCGCTCGTGACGAATCGGAGAAAAGCGATGGCATCGGTGAACAAGGTGATTCTGGTCGGCAACCTCGGCCGCGATCCGGAGGTCCGGTACAGCCCGGACGGAGCGGCGATGGCCAACATTTCCGTCGCCACGACGTCGCAATGGAAGGACAAGAACACCGGAGAGAAGCGCGAAGAGACCGAATGGCACCGCGTCTCGTTTTTCGGCCGCCTGGCGGAGGTCGCCGGCGAGTACCTCCGGAAGGGTTCGTCGGTGTACATCGAGGGCCGGCTGCGGACGCGCAAGTGGCAGGACAAGGAAAGCGGCCAGGACCGCTACAGCACGGAAATCGTCGCCGACGTGATGCAGATGCTCGGCGGCCGCCAGGGCGGCGGGGCGCCGATGGACGATGAGCCGCGCGCTGCGCGCCCCCCGGCATCCGCGCCGCGCCAAGCCGCCCGGCCGGCGGGCAGGGAATCCGAGCCGGCGGGCGGGGTGGCCGAACTGGACGACGATATTCCATTCTAGAAATCGGCGCCGGCACGCGACCCAAAGCCGAATTCGCGACGCGTCCGCATTCCGCTGCGCCACCATCCGATGTTGGAGCAGCGCGTCCATCATGGTTCGTGGATCGACTTCCCGCTCGGAAGGGGTTGAAAACTGCGACACCGGGAGACTTGAAGTCGGCAACATTGCGGGTCACGACTGCCAGACCGTGGACGCAAGCCGTTGCCGCGATCATCGCATCTTCGCGCAGGGTGTTGGACTTCCCGTGCATGAGCTTTGCCCAGGCGCGGAATGCCGCGCCGTCGAGCGGAAGGACGTTGTATGCGCTCGCGAGCAAATCGAGCCAAGCCTCGATTTCATCGGCTTTTGCATTGTCTTGGTCCCTGGTCAGCGCAATACCGGCCTGGATTTCGCCCAAGGTGACGGCGGAGAGGAACAAATGGGCGTCATCGACGGAACGCACCCATGCGACAACGGCACCATGGGGCTTCGGCTTGCGCAGTTCGGAGACGATGTGGTGTCGAGGAGAAACATGCGATCAGCGAATTGCCCGGACTGCGCGACGCTTGGCGTGACCACGATGCGGCACGATCAATAGAAGCCGCGGATTCCGTCCGGCCGGATGTCCGTTCTGGAGCAGTCCGGTCGGGCCAGTCGACGTCTCTTCGGCGCCGAATTTTGCAGGACTGTACCGAAGCATTGGGGGCCGCGGGAGCGTTCCACGCCAATCTTTACGAAGCACCACACCAGGATTTCGCCGCCAATACTTCCGCATGCAACGCGGCGGTTGTCGTCGCGATCGCCGAGGGTTCCGCCAGCGGATCGCCGCCGTTCCAGCCGCTGATGCACCCGCCCGCCCCTTCGATGACCGGTACGAGCGCGGCGATATCCCAGTAGGACAGAACGGGGTCGAGCATGACGTCGGCCCCGCCCGTTGCCAGGGAAAAATACCCGAAGCAGTCACCCCAGGTGCGCGCCAGCTTTGCCTGCCCGGCGATCCGGCCCAGCGGCTCTTCCGAACCCTGTTCGCGGGAACCGGGGAGCGAGGTCATCAGCACGGTGGCCTGCGCCAGCGGGCGCGACGCACGCACGCGCGCCTCCCGTTCCGTGCCGTCCGCAAGATGCAGCGTCGTGCGGGTACCCCGGCCGATGAGCGAAACCCCCGCGGCGGCGTGGGCGATGCATCCCAGGATCGGCCGATATCCGCAGCCGTCGTCCCTTTCCAGGGCAATCAGGGTGCCGAAGAGAAAGCAATTGCTTACAAACGCCTTGGTTCCATCCACCGGATCAAGAATCCACCGGTAGCGGTCGCCCTCCTGCACGCCGAATTCCTCGCCCAGGATGCCGTGCCCCGGATAGCGGGCAAGGATCCGTTCCCGTAGCGCCGCTTCCGCGCCGCGATCTGCGGCCGTGACGGGTGACGCGTCCGCTTTGTCCTGCACGTCGATTCCCATCAGGAACAGCGGTCGGATGACGTCGAACGCGCAAGCGACCAACTCCTGCAGGAAGGGTACGAATTCCCGTTCCTCGGCGGCCTCGAGCGCGGCGCTGTACCGCTGCCGGGTCTCCGGTGTGATTCCGGTCGTTTCCAATGGCATCTCCCTGACGTGATTCCCATGTAACGCGACGCAGCATTTTGGTGCAATGCGGAAAAAATTGTTGTTTTCCGTTCCCCGCAGGTTGATCCGGACGGATACTACCGGCTTACACTCGCCCCCTTTCCTCGCTTCGGGAGATGGGATGAGTGGCTCATCCGATCGGACGGTTCCCCAGGTCAAGCAGTCATCGCTGGTGCTTGGCGCACTGGGGGTGGTGTACGGCGATATCGGCACCAGTCCTTTGTACACCCTGCAGACGACGTATGGCTCCGCCGGTGTGGGAGGGCCCGAGGTGGCATTGGGCGCTTTGTCGTTGATCGTCTGGACGCTGATCATCATCGTGTCGATCAAGTACGCCGCGCTGATCATGCGCGCGGATAACGACGGCGAGGGTGGGATTCTGGCTCTGATGGCGCAGCTTGCGATGAAGGGGCGCGACCATCCGGTCGTGGTTGCGCTCGGGATTCTCGGTGCAGCCATGCTCTACGGGGACGGCGCGATCACTCCGGCGATTTCGGTGTTGAGCGCGCTGGAGGGTTTGAAAATCCCGGCGCCGCAGCTGGCGCCGTACGTTCTGCCCACCGCGGTGGCCGTGCTGTTCTCGTTGTTCGCGATCCAGCGCCGCGGCACGAAGAGCATCGGCAATCTGTTCGGCCCGGTCATGGTCGTGTGGTTTCTGGTGATCGGCATTCTGGGCTTGGTTCATGTCGTCCTGCGTCCGTCGGTGCTCGCGGCGTTCGATCCTCGTTTCGGGCTGCGTTTCCTGGCGGATCATGGCCGTGCCAGCCTGCCCATCCTCGGCTCGGTGTTCCTGTGCTCCACCGGCGCGGAAGCGCTCTATGCGGATATGGGCCACTTCGGCGCGCGTCCTCTGCGCCTTGGCTGGTACGGATTTGTCTTTCCGGCGCTGCTGCTCAACTATGCCGGCCAGACGGCGCTCGCGCTGGACCATGCGATGAAGCCGAATGACAACCCGTTTTTCTTGATCGTCCCGTCCTGGGGCCAGATCCCGATGGTCGTGCTCGCGACCCTGGCAACCATCATCGCCAGCCAGGCGATCATCAGCGGCGTGTATTCGATGACGCGGCAGGCGATCCAGCTCGACCTTTGTCCGCGGCTGGTCGTCACGCATACTTCGGAAACCGGCTACGGTCAGATCTACATCGGTGCGGTGAACTGGCTGCTGATGGTGTTCACGCTGGGATTGACGCTCGGCTTCGGTTCGTCGGACCGGCTGTCGGCGGCGTACGGCATTGCGGTGGCGATCACGATGCTGCTCACCACCTTTCTCATCTTCCGCGTCATGCGCGACCGCTGGGGATGGCCGTGGGCGGTGGTCATCGGGATCGTCGGCACGTTTGCCGCAGTCGACCTTTCCTTCGTCGTGGCGAACATGACCAAAGTGGCCGACGGCGGCTGGGTGCCGCTGGCGGCGGGAGCCCTGATCTTTTTCGTCATGCAGTCGTGGCGGTCCGGCCGTCGCGCGGTGGCGCGGCAGACGGCGCGCGAGACGATCCCGTTGCAGGATTTCATCGCAACCCTGAATGGTGTCTCGCATGTCCCCGGAACGGCGGTCTACCTCGCGCGGCGAACCGACGTGGTGCCCCTTGCGCTATTGCACAGCCTCAAACACTACTCGGCCCTGCACGAGCGCAACGCGATTCTGCATGTCGTCACGGAGCAGACGCCGCGCGTTCCGCCGGCCGAGCGGGCCGAGGTGGCGTCGCTCGGTAAGGGGTTCTATCGCATCGTTCTGCGCTACGGGTTCATGGAATCGCCGGACCTCCCGGCGGCGTTGATGCGCTGCACCCTGGATGGCGAGGGCTTCGAGATGATGCGAACCACGTTTTTCGTTTCTCGGGAAACCGTGGCGGTTGCGCCCGGACGTCTGCACTTGCGTGCCCCGCGTCGGATCTTCGTTTGGCTGCATCGGAACGCCGCCGATGCAACCGAATTCTTCCGGATTCCGCGCAACCGGATCGTGGAACTCGGTTCCCGGATCGAGGTCTGACGGCGGGTCGCGGTCCCCTGTCCGGGGTGGGGCCCGGCGTTGGTCCGCCGGCGCGTGCCACGGCCGAATGGTTTTCTTATAATTCAGACAGTTGCGGTTTTTGCGAGATTGCCATGCCGATATACGCGTACAAGTGCTCGACCTGCCAGTTTGAGCAGGACGTCCTGCAGAAGATTTCCGACGAGCCGTTGCATGTCTGCCCCCACTGCGGTGCGGAGACGTTCGGGAAGCAACTGACGGCGGCGGGGTTCCAGCTCAAAGGCAGCGGCTGGTATGCCACGGATTTCAAGGGTGGGTCGTCCAAGCCGGCGAAGGATGAATCCAAGGCCGCGCCGCCCTGCGGCGGCGGCGCGTGTCCGGCGTGCCCGGTCAAATAAACGGCACTTGGCGATCCCAGGACGCGCGCGTGCGGCTCCGACGAGACCAGCCTCGGCGTGAAGGCGGCCGCGCGCGGGCGTGCGCGGTGGGAGCCGGCGCCGGGCTTTGCGTGGCGCCGCCAGGAGCGCCGGATACCACCCGGACATGCTGAAAAAATATCTGGTCACCGGCTTGCTCATCTGGGTTCCGCTCGCGCTCACGATCTGGGTCTTGCACATGATCGTGACCAGCATGGACAGCACCCTGCTCCTGTTGCCGCCGCGGTGGCGGCCGCAGCGCTGGCTGGGGTACGATGTGCCCGGGTCGGGGGTCGTGCTGACGTTTTTGGTGGTGCTGGTGACGGGCGTGTTCGCTGCCAACATCCTTGGCCAGCGCGTGGTGCGCTGGTGGGAGGCGATCCTCGGGCGGATTCCGATCGTCTCGAGCATCTACCGCAGCGTCAAGCAGGTTTCCGATACCCTGCTCGCGCAGGACGGGCACTCGTTCCGCCGCGCGGTCCTGGTGGAGTTTCCGCAGCCGGGCCAATGGGCGGTGGGATTCGTGGTCGGTGCGGCGGGCGTGGGCATCTCGCCGTACATCGATCCGGACTCGATCACCGTGTACGTCCCCACGGCACCGAATCCGACATCGGGCTACACCCTGATTGTCCTGGCGAGCGAGGTTCGCGATGTGCAGATGAGCGTCGACGAGGCGCTCAAATTCGTGATTTCGATGGGCGTTGTGTCGCCGCCGGACGGTTCCTCCGAGACGCGGGAGCGTTCGGGTTCGTAGTTTTCAACATCCGGAGAAAGTTTGCGTTTTATGCGTACCGAATATTGCGGGCGGGTGGACAGGCGTTTCGTTGGGCAGGCGGTGACGCTGTGCGGATGGGTGCATCGCCGCCGTGATCACGGCGGCGTGATCTTCATCGATCTGCGCGACCGCGAAGGGCTGGTGCAGGTGGTTTTCGATCCCGCCTCGCCCGACGTCTTCCGCCTTGCCGAATCGCTGCGCGGCGAGTACTGCATCCAGGTGACGGGTACCGTCCGTCCCCGCCCGGAAGGTACCGCCAATTCGGGCTTGGCTTCCGGCGAGATCGAGGTGTTGTGCGCCGCGCTGGAAGTGCTCAACGTCTCGGTTACCCCGCCGTTCCAGGTGGACGACGACGATCTCTCGGAGACCACCCGGCTCACGCATCGCGTCCTCGATCTGCGCCGTCCGGCGATGCAGAACAACCTGCGGCTGCGTTATCGCGTTGCCATGGCAGCTCGGCGATTCCTCGATGCCCAGGGGTTCCTCGACATCGAAACGCCGATGCTCACGAAGAGCACGCCGGAAGGGGCGCGGGACTACCTCGTGCCGTCGCGCGTGCATGACGGCATGTTTTTCGCGCTGCCGCAGTCCCCCCAGCTCTTCAAGCAACTGCTCATGGTTGCGGGCTACGACCGTTACTACCAGATCGTCAAGTGTTTCCGCGACGAGGATCTGCGTGCAGACCGGCAGCCCGAGTTTACTCAGATCGACGTGGAGACGTCCTTCCTGGGTGAGGGGGAGATCCGCACGTTGATGGAATCCATGGTCCGCGAGATATTCCGCGAGGCGATGGCGGTGGAACTGCCGGACCCGTTCCCGACCATTACCCATGCCGAAGCGATGTCCCGGTACGGGTCCGATAAGCCGGACCTGCGTGTGCGAATGGAGCTCACGGAACTCACCGATTGCATGCGCGACGTCGAGTTCAAGATTTTCCGGGCGGCGGCCGAGCTTGCGGACGGCCGGGTGGCCGCCTTGCGGGTCCCGGGCGGCGCCGCCATGCCACGCTCGGAAATCGACGCCTACACCCAGTTCGTCGCGATCCATGGTGCGAAGGGCCTGGCCTACATCAAGGTCAACGAGCGCGCGAAAGGGCGCGACGGATTGCAGTCGCCGATCGTGAAGAGTCTGCACGATGCGGCTCTGCAAACCATCCTCGCGCGTAGCGGCGCGCAGGACGGCGACCTGCTCTTTTTCGGTGCCGATCGCGCCAAGATCGTCGCGGCGAGCCTGGGCGCGCTACGCGTACGCATCGGACATTCGGAGTTCGGTCGCAAGAACGGACTGTTCGAGGAAGGCTGGCGCCCGCTGTGGGTCGTGGATTTCCCGATGTTCGAATTCGATGATGAGGAGCAGCGGTGGGTTGCTGCCCATCATCCGTTCACCGCACCGAAGGACGGGCACGAGGATTTCCTCGAGACCGACCCCGGACGTTGTATGGCCAAGGCCTATGATCTCGCACTCAACGGTTGGGAGGTCGGGGGCGGCTCGGTCCGCATCCACCGCGAAGAAGTGCAGAGCAAGGTTTTCCGGGCGCTCAAGATCGGCTCCGAGGATGCGCGCGCCAAGTTCGGGTTTCTGCTCGATGCTTTGCAATATGGTGCGCCGCCCCACGGGGGCATGGCGTTCGGCCTGGACCGGATCGTGACCATGATGGCGGGTGCGGAGTCGATTCGCGACGTGATCGCATTTCCCAAGACCCAGCGCGCGCAGTGCCTGCTTACGCAGGCGCCATCCGCGGTGGACGAGCGACAGTTGCGCGAACTGCATATCCGGCTGCGCAATTCCGTCGTCGCGCAGTGACCTTGCCAGCCATCGTGCCGTGAAGTCGTCGCGGCTGCGCATCGCGACCTACAACATCCATAAGGGCGTGAGCTCGTTCCGCCGCCGCTCCCGGCTGAACGAGCTGCGTCTGGCCTTGCATCGGATCGACGCCGACATCGTGTTCCTGCAGGAGGTACAGGAGCGCAGTGACCGCGGATCGCCCCCCCAGCTCGATGTCCTGGCGTCGAGCGGGTACCCATATCAGGCATATGGGGTCAATGCCGTGTACTCGCAGGGACACCACGGCAATGCGATCCTCTCACGTCTTCCCATCGAGCACTTTGTAAACCACGACATCTCGGACCATGTCCTGGAGCGGCGCGGGGTGCTGCACGCGGTAGCCGGGGGTCCGGGCATTCCGGCGGGCGGCATCCATTTGCTGTGCGCTCACCTCGGATTGATCCAGGCCAGCCGGCTGCGACAGGCGGACTGGCTTGCCGGTTTCATCGAACGGGAGATTCCCGCCGACGCGCCGCTCATCCTGGCGGGCGACTTCAACGACTGGCGGCGGCGGGTCGATGAGCGCTTGCGCGCCCGCCTGGGCCTGCAGGAGGCGGCGGAGGTGATATCCCCATCCGCGTGGTCGGAGCGGATACTGCCGCCCCATCGGCAGCCGCGCGTAGCCCGGACGTTTCCGAGTTTCTCGCCGTGGCTCACCCTCGACCGGATCTATGTGCGCGGCTTCCGGACCCTTGCCGCACGCGTGCCCCGCGGAGTCTCGTGGGCGCGGTGCTCGGATCACGCGCCGCTGATCGCGGAACTGGAGTCGTCGTGAACCGGGTTTTGCCTCGACGCCCCCCTTCCAGTCTGGTCGCCGCAGTGCTGGAGGGGAGGTTCGAACCCTTGGCGAAGCCGCGGTTGCGCGACGGCAACCGCTTGCGCCTGTTCGCCTCGGCGCGCCCGTATTTCGAGGTGCTGCTCGAGGCGATCGAGCATGCACGGCATTCCGTGCATCTCGAGACCTACATCTTCGCCGACGATCGGACCGGCAACCGCGTGATCGACGCACTGATAGCCGTGGCCGCGCGGGGCGTGCAGGTTCACGTCCTGATCGATGGGTATGGCGGTGGAGAATTCGGCCAGCGACTCGTCGGCCGCCTTGGGCCGCTGGGAATCGCGGTGCGGATCTATCGGCCGGCGTACTGGTGGCGTCCCCGCCGTCACATGTTCCGGCGTTTGCACCGCAAGATCGTGGTGATCGACGATCGCATTGCCTATGTCGGGGGAATCAATGTCAACGATGATCCCGAGCGCGACGAACTCGACGGCGATCGCATCGGTCCGCGCCTCGACATCGCGGTCCAGTGCGAGGGGCCGATCGTCGCGGCGATCGCGCATGCCGTGCATCGCCTGTGGTGGTCGATCGGGGTGGCCAACCTGCGCGAGATTTCCGGGCCGCCGCCGCCCCGACCGCGACCCTCGCCTCCCGATGCGGGTGGCGTGCGCGCTGCGTTCCTGTTGCGCGACAGCCTGCGCAACCGCCACACGATCGAGCGCAGCTACCTGGCTGCCATCCGGTCGGCGCGGCATGAGATCCTGCTGGCAAACGCCTATTTTTTGCCCGGCCGGCGGTTTCGCCGCGCGCTGATTCGTGCGGCGCGCCGCGGGGTACGCGTGCGCCTGTTGCTGCAAGGCCGAATCGAGTACCGCATCCAGCATTACGCCCAACGTGCGCTTTACGGTCAGCTCCTCGCTGCGGGGATCGAGATCTTCGAGTATCGGGACAGCTATCTGCATGCGAAGGTTGCGGTGGTCGATGGCGACTGGGCAACCGTCGGCTCGAGCAACATCGATCCGTTGAGCCTGTTGCTGGCGCGCGAGGCCAATGTGCTCGTGCGCGACGGCGCATTTGCGGAATCCCTACGCAACCTGCTCGAAGGGGCCATCCAGACCGGATCGCACCAGTTGCATGCATTGTTGTTTTCAAGGCGTTCGTGGGGCGAGCGTGTGCTCGACTGGGTCACCTACGGCATTGTGCGCGTGGCGACGATCCTGCTCGCGCGCGGCAACAACTACTGACGAGCCGGAAGCCGGGGCTCAGTGCAGCGACCGCCCCTGCTCCGCCAGCAGGACCGAAAGGCCATGCTCGGGCGATGGATGGAAGAACAGGTATCCCTGGGCGACGTCGCAGCCGACATCCCGCAGGAAGTCGGACTGGACCTGCGTTTCCACTCCCTCCGCGGTGACCAGAAGCCGCAGGCTGCGGCCAATTTCGACGATTGCGCGCACGACCGCCGCGGATTCGGCACTGTCGGTGATTCCGCGCACGAACGACTGGTCGATTTTCAGCTTGTCGAATTGCATCCGCTTGAGCGATGCCATGTTGGAGCTTCCGGTCCCGAAATCGTCGAGCGCGAGGCGTACTCCCATTTCCTTCAGTTGGCGCACGACCGATTCGATGCGTCCCGCGTCCCGCATGAACATGGATTCGGTGAACTCGAGCTCCAGGCAGTGAGGGGGCAATCCGCTTTGCGCAAGGGTGCTGCCCACGGTCTCCACGATATCGCCCCGTCGCAGCTGCACGGCGGACAGGTTGACCGCTACCGGAATGTCGCGCCCGTGTTCCTGGCGCCAGCGCTGGGCGCAGCGGCAGGCCTCGCGCAGCACCCATTTCCCAAGCGGGACGATGAGTCCGCTTTCCTCTGCGACAGGAATGAATTCGCCCGGTGGAATCATGTGTTCCCCGTCCGACGGCCAGCGCAGCAGTGCCTCGATCGACTCCACGCCGCGATCGGAGAGCCGGATTTGCGGCTGGAAGTGCAGACGAAATCCACGGTCGGACAGGGCGGCGCGCAGGCGCTGTTCGAGGTCCAGCCGCTTGACCAGCGCCCGGTTCATCGATTGCGTGAAAAAACGGAAGGTGTCGCGCCCCGCCGCCTTGGCGTGATACATCGCCATGTCGGCGTGGCGCAGCAGCGTGTCGAAGTCGGTGCCGTCCCCCGGGTACAGGCTGATCCCGATGCTGCTGCCGGTGTGGAATGTGTGTCCATCGATCTGGAACGGTTGGTGCAGCGCGCGCACCAGTTCCTCGGCCACGGTAGTGACCGCGTCGGCGCTGTGGACCTCCGTCAGGATGGCGACGAATTCGTCTCCGCCCAGTCGGCTCAGAATGTCGGTTTCGCGCAGCAGGTCGCGCAGCCTGCGGGAAACCTCGGCCAGCAGTGCGTCGCCGACGGAGTGGCCGAAAACGTCGTTGATGTACTTGAAATTGTCGAGATCGACGAAGAGCACCGCCATCTGCTCGTCGTGCCGTACTGCGTAGGCGGCGGCGTGCTGGAATCGGTCGTACAGCAAAGTGCGATTCGGCAGGCCCGTCAGCTGATCATAGTGTGCGAGGTGGTCGATGCGCTGCTGCGCCTCTTTCCGTTCCGTGATGTCGGAATAGATTGCGACGTAGTGGACCCCCCCGCTGCGCTCGTTGCGAACACGGGTGATCGACAGCCATTCGGCGCACAGGTCGCCATTCTTGCGCCGGTTCCAGATCTCGCCTTGCCAGCATCCTTGCTGGGTGAGGGACCGCCAGAACGAGGCATAGAACGCCGGGTCCTGGCGCCCCGACGACAGAATCCGTGGGTTGGCGCCGATCACCTCGTCGCTCGCAAACCCGCTGATGCGGGTGAACGCCGGATTGACGGCTACGATGGTGCCGGATGCGTCGGAGATGAGCACGCCGATCTGCATCGAATCGTAAACGCTCGCCAGCAGGTGTCGTTGCGCTTCCAGGTTGACGTTCGTGGCAATCAGGTGCGCGGTGCGCGTTTCGCGCTCCCGGCACAGGCGCACGGCATTGGTGAGGTGCGCCAGCACGGGACGGAACATGCTGGCCAACGGCAGGCGGGTTTCCGGAATGACCGGCGCGAGCAGCAGCAGCAAGCCCATCCCGTTTAGCGGGAGCGCCAGAAACGAACGGTAACGGGGGAGACCCAGTTCGGCGAGCAGGGCCGTGCCGTCCTCCTGGCGGATCACGTCGCCCCCCGTCATGGCGGCCGGGATGCGCAGGCACTTTCCCTCCTGCTCGCGCAACCGAAAGTCGCCGACGACTGCGGCAATGCGACCCTCGTGCGCCATCGATCCATCGGGGGGCGAGGTCAGATCCAGAAATGCCACGCCGACGGGGAATGACGTGTAATAGAGCAGGCGCTGCAGAACGCGCGCGAGCAACGGCCGCAGTTTGGTCTCGCCGCCGATCGTCAGCAGGAGGTCGTAGAGAACCGGCAGAACATGATCGGTATTGACGGCGGCCGGTGCCGCGGTTGCCATGGATCCGTTCCTACCAGAGCGCGGCGACGAGCGCAGCGTTGTGGAACAGCGGATATCCCCACAAGGTTGATGCGCCGATCTCCCCCAGCGACAGGGCGCCCGCGATTTCGCGGCAGTGACTGCGGCGATGCAGCTCGCATAACTCTGATTCGGCCTTCGGCAGGCCGAGATGCAGGCGGCGCCCGGCGCAGTAGAACAACAGCTTGTTGCGCCCGGTGACGTCGCCGTTCAAGCGCGAGACGCGCTCGACCAGCGCATCCACCGTGTCGTGCGTGTCGACGGCGGGCCCGTCGAGCAGCGTCAGCATTGAGTGCGGCGGGACCTCCCCCACGCAGCCGATCGATCCGTCTTCATGCAGCGTGGTGGGAATCCGCACCAGGATGTTGTGGTTTGCGCGGACGATGCCGAACGGCAGGTGGACGGCGTGCCGATAAAAGTTGTCACGGGTGATGGCAACATGGTACTCGGCCTGCGCCAGTTCGCAGTAGACGTCGAACGCCGGCCGCCAGTCGATGTGCGTGACCCGATTTCCTTCCGTCGTGGTAGCCAGGTAGGTGCGTTCCGGCAGGCGATAGCCATGCTCGAGGATGGCGCCATGGTGGTTGCGCAGCAGCAGAAAGAGCGCTCGGCCGCCCAGAAACTGTGCGCGGTCGAATAGGCAGGGCATGGGTTGGAACGATTCGCTGCCGGCGCTTGCGCCGGCATAGTGCACCCGGTCCGCAAGCTCGAGATAGAGCGCGTCGAGCATGGAACCGATCACCGGCACCATCGCATCGAACAGCATGAAGAGTGTGCACTCGTCGTCGACCGCAGCGACTTGCGCGGCGATCTGCGTCCCGATCTGCTCGGCGATGGCAGCCTGCCGCCCATCGCCCGTGATCGGGTCCGAAAACACCGCGAACGGAGCCTCGTCGAATCGGAACAGCAGGCAACCGGAATCCCGGAATCCCCGTTCGACGACCAGCGCCGGAAATACGCCGCCGAAAATCGGAATGTCCACTTCTGCCGCCAGGGATTGCAGCGTTTCCACCCCGGGCGCTTCCGGCTCCGGGAGCAGCGCAAACACCCCCATCGCAGGGAATTGCGCCTTCCATACCAGAAAAACAGCCCGGATCGGATCGCGCTCGACTGCGTGGAGATAGCGGACAGCGTTGGGCATGGTTCCCGGTCGGTCGAGAGGGCCGATGCCTCCGTGCGGGTGCGCTGCCTTGAATCACCCGCTCGGAAGTTGGCCTGCGGTACGCGCCCGCGGCCCCGTTGCTCGATGGTTCTCTAACGGGTTCATGGTACCCCCGAACCACCGGGAAAAGCAAAAGGTTCCGGTATTTCGGCGCCGCTCGGCCGATCAGCCGTACAGGCGCCAGCGCCGGATCAGGTAGGTCATCGACGCCAGCGCGGCCATCGTCATGGCGATCACATGGCCCTGCGGGATGTCCGCTCCCCCCGCGAACCATTGCCCGAGCGCCAAGGTGATCCACGGGATCGCAGCGCACGCGGCGATCAAGGTCCCGAAGGCGATCTGCCGCTTTTTCTGCGTCCGTTGGGACAGATAGTGGCCCGCGTAGCGCATGGTGCGCCGCCCCACCAGGGCGAGGGGAAAGGCGGTGCCGGCAACGGCGCCGAGGGCTGCGAATACGGTCAGGTTGGCCAAGTGTTGCATGAGGTCCGATGGCATCATGGTCTCTTCCTTGCGGAACGAACGGAGCGGATGGGTGCGCCCCCGGGTGCCGAGGCGCTGCGGCCCGGCGAGGTCCGAGAAAACAGCCGGCACCTCACCGTGGGAGAAAGGGTGCCGCATTTGCAAACGCTATGCAATCTCATTCCCGCTTCCGATGGCGGGGTGTTGCGTTTTTCGCAGCGGGCGCGTGCTTTCCTTATGTGGTATTCAGTTTTTCCGGCTTGGGTGGTGTCTCCAGGCGGGAGTCCGATGCCGTTTTCCGACCCTGGAATAGAATCGGGCGGATCCCCTCTCACAAGGAGTAGTCCCTTTGTCCAGCCCTGCTGACCCGGTGGTTGTTGCGGGCCCGGCCCTGGAGTTCGAGCAGCGCGTCCTCGACGCCATGCCGGCGATCGAGCATTGGTTTCGCCACCAGTGGCATGAGCATACGCCGCCGTTCTACGCTTCCGTGGATCTGCGCAACGCGGGGTTCAAGCTGGCCCCGGTCGATACCAACCTGTTTCCAGGCGGATTCAACAACCTGGCCGATGAAGCGCTTCCCTCCGCGGTACAGGCTGCACAGTTCGCGATCGAACGCACCTGCCCCGAGGCGCGCAAACTGCTGCTGATTCCGGAACGGCATACCCGTAACGTCTACTATCTCCAGAATGTTGCGCGCTTGGCGCGCATTCTCGAATCGGCCGGGCTGGAGGTACGGATCGCCAGTCTGGCCGAGGAAATCGTGGCCGAGATCACCGTCGGCCTGCCTGGCGGCGATGCCCTGCGGATTGAGCCCTTGGAGCGCCGCGGGGCGCGGCTGGGGGTGGCGGGGTTCGATCCGTGCATCGTTCTGCTCAACAATGACCTGTCGGCGGGGACGCCCGCCGTCTTGCGCGGTCTCGATCCTGCGCAGGTCCTGCTGCCGCCGTTGCACGCCGGGTGGTCGGTGCGTCGGAAGTCGCAGCACTTTGCGTGTTACGACGGGGTTGCGGCGGAATTCGCGCAGCTGGTCGGAATCGATCCGTGGGTGGTGAATCCGCTCTTTGCGCGATGCGGGGAGATCGATTTTCACGAGGGTGCGGGGGCCGAGTGCTTGGCCCGACAGGTCGACCGCCTGCTGACGGCGATCCGGGAGAAGTATCGTGAGCATGGCATCCGGCAGGACCCGTTCGTCATCGTCAAGGCCGATGCCGGAACCTATGGCATGGGAATCATGACCGTACGCGATGCCTCGGAAGTCGAATCGCTCAACCGCAAACAGCGCAACAAGATGGCGGTGGTCAAGGAAGGGCTGCGGGTCACCGAAGTGATTGTGCAAGAGGGGGTGCCCAGTTACGAAACCGTGGCGCAAGGGGTTGCCGAGCCGGTCGTTTACATGATCGACCGCTACGTGGTCGGCGGTTTCCACCGTGTGCACCCGGAGCGTGGCGTCGACGAAAACCTCAATGCCCCCGGGATGCATTTCGTCCCCCTGCCGTTCCACGGCAGCTGCAACCTGCCGGATACCCACGCCGCGCCGGGCGCCTGTGCGCTCAATCGGTTCTACGTGTACGGGGTGATCGGGCGCCTCGCGCTGCTCGCCGCTTCGCGGGAACTGGAGCGGACGGCGGCATGACGTTCCTGTTCGTCCTCGATCCGCTGGAGGCGCTCAAGCCGGCGAAGGACTCGAGCATCGCCATGATGCGCGAGCTGCAGCGCCGCGGCCACGAGGTCTGGACATGCACGCCCCGCACCTTGGTATGGGAAGCGGGTGCGGTGCGGGCCGAATCCGCCCGCCGCATTGCGTTGCCCGAGAACACGGATGGGGCGCCCTGGTTCGCGGTGCGGGAAACGCGGTCGCGGTCGCTGGCGGAATTCGACGCGGTGCTGATGCGCAAGGATCCGCCCTTCGATCTCGAATACCTGTACGCCACCCATCTGCTGGAGGCGGCGGTGCGTGCATCCCGGCCGGCGCGCGTCTTCAACGATCCGCGCGCCCTGCGGGACCACAACGAAAAGTTGGCGATCACCGAGTTCCCGGAGTTCATCCCGCCCACGCTGGTTACCAGTGACCCTGCCCGCATCCTGCGCTTTCGCGAGGATCATGGGGCCATCGTCGTCAAGCCTCTGGATGGCATGGGCGGCGCCGGCGTGTTCCGGGTCGAGGCTGGAGACCCGAACACCAACGCGATCCTGGAAACCGTGACTTGTCTCGGAACCCGGACCGTCATGGCGCAGCGCTACCTGCCGGAAATCGCCCAGGGAGACAAGCGAATCCTGCTGGTCGGCGGGGCGCCGGCGCCATTCGCGCTGGCGCGAATTCCCAAGCCTGGCGATGCGCGCGGCAACCTCGCCGCCGGCGGGACCGGTCGCGCACAGCCCCTGAGCGCCCGGGACCGGCAGATCGCCGAGCACATTGGCCCGGCGCTGGCCGGGCGGGGCCTGCTGTTGGTGGGCCTGGACGTGATCGGCGATTTCGTCACCGAAATCAACGTCACGAGCCCGACTTGCTTCGTCGAGATCGAAGGCCAGACCGGTTTGTCGGTCGCTTCGATGTTCGTCGAGGAACTGGAACGGCGCGTGGGCATTCCTTCCGCCCCCGCGATACGCGCGCGCGATTGAGGAACATCATATGCCGGGAATTCTCGTCATTGCCCACGCGCCGTTGGCATCCGCGCTCGTCAGCGCGTCGCGCCACGTCTACAGCCGCGACCCCTGCGCCGCATCGCGCCAGCTCATCGCGCTGGACGTGGCACCCGATGCCGACGTCGGCGCAGCCACGGCGCAGGCACGTATGCGGCTTGCGGAGGCGGATCGCGGGGATGGCGTCCTGGTACTCACGGATTTGCTCGGCGCGACCCCCGGCAATGTGGCGGCATCGCTCGTGGAGCCCGGTCGGGTTGCGGTAGTCTCCGGGGCAAGCATGCCGATGCTGCTGCGCGTTCTTTGCTACAGCGCATCGGACCTGGAGGATGTCGTGGAAA
>JAJYBQ010000255.1 GCA_021778935.1 Pseudomonadota bacterium
CCGATCTGGTTCCCCAACCGCAGTGGACCCAGGAACGCATCGAGGCGCTGTTCGCGCTTCCCTTCAACGATCTGCTGTTTCGGGCGCAGCAGGTCCACCGCGAGCATTTCGATCCCAACACGGTCCAGCTCTCCACCCTGCTTTCGATCAAGACCGGAGGGTGCAGCGAGGACTGCGCCTATTGTTCGCAATCGAGCCGCAGCGAAACCGGCCTGCCGGCGGAAAAGCTCATGGCCGTGGCCGATGTCGTCGACGCGGCCCGTTCGGCCCAACAGGCCGGGGCAACCCGCTTCTGCATGGGTGCGGCTTGGCGCGGCCCGCAGGAACGACATCTCGGTGCGCTCGCGCAGATGGTCCGGGAAGTCAAGGAACTGGGCATGGAAACCTGCATGACGCTGGGCATGCTCGATGACGCCCAGGCGCAGGCCCTCAAGGAGGCGGGGCTCGATTACTACAACCACAATCTCGACACCGATCCGGAGTACTACGGATCGGTCATCACGACCCGCACCTACGACGATCGCCTGCGCACCCTGCGCAGCGTGCGCGATGCCGGGATCAAGGTCTGCTGCGGCGGCATCCTCGGCATGGGCGAGTCGCGCCGCCACCGTGCCGGCCTGATCGAACAACTCGCCAATCTCGACCCCTACCCGGAATCGGTGCCCATCAATCAGCTCGTCCCGATCACCGGCACACCCCTCGCCGGGACCGCCGCCCTCGATCCGATCGAATTCGTACGCACCATCGCGGTGGCGCGCATCACCATGCCGCGCGCGCACATCCGCCTCTCGGCCGGCCGGGAACAGATGGGCGATGCAACCCAGGCGCTGGCCTACCTTGCGGGCGCGAATTCGATCTTCTATGGCGAGCGGCTGCTGACCACCAACAATGCTGCCGAGAACAAGGACCGCGACCTGCTCCAGCGCTTGGGCATCCGTGCGGCATCGTTGCACGACTGACACTCCGTACGAGGAACCCCGATAACCCCATGAATCCACACGGGTTATCACGGAATTGGATGCAAATGCGAACTAGAATCGATCTCGCTCGCAAGAGCGCACGAACCGGAAATGATCCGGTCGGCAGGCATGGGGTCGTGAAGCCGGACGCGACGCATGCCGCATCCAACAATTATTTCCGGCAGGGAGTCACCGCATGCACCAATTCACCCACTACGGCCAGATGGAGGCCTTCCTGCACGATCCGGCGACCGCGCCGCTGATGCCCTACATGATCCCGTTCCTGATCCTCGCCGCCGTATTCCTCGTCGCGACCGCGATGGGCGCGAAGGAAACCAACTAGGCGACGATGTCGACCGGACCGGGACGCGTTGCGTCCCGTCCGCCCCAAAAAAAACAGGCCGCACGAAGGCGGCCGAGTTTTGATTTTTATTTTGTAGTGTAGTTATCATCTCGGCCGCTTCCCGGCCATTCCCCCCGTCTCCCTCCTCGCAATCCGGTCCCGCGGGCCCGACGCAGCGACACCCGCTTCACGCAAGGCCCGGAGCATATTGGGGTCGCGACGCGCGAACAAGTTGCTGTGCGATTGGTTCGTTGCTTTCCCGCAACGACGATCGGATCTTCGGGCAACGCCGGTGCGCGGGCGTGCTCCGGGCGGGCGCTCCGCTTCATCCGCGCACGCGGACTGCCGCACCCGTCGCCACCACCAGCAGCACCGCCACCGACGCCATCGCCCAGGAGAAATGTCCGCCGTCGAGCAGGTGTCCGATCGCGAGCGGAATGGTCGCCACGCCGATGTCCAGCCCGGAATAGACGAATCCGTACACGCGACCGAACGCCGCGGCGCCAAAACGTGACGCCGCCGCATGACGGACCAGCAGATCGCGGCTCGGCCCCGCGACCCCGGTGCCGAACCCCAGCATGGCCATCGCCGGCAGCAGCACCGCCACCGCCAGGGCCTGCATCGCCAGCTGCGCCGGCACCACGGCCGCCAGCAGCAAGGCCACCGCAATGATGCGGTCACTACGCGCGACGTGGCTCGCCAGAAAGCCGCCCGCCAACATGCCCGCGGCGCTGCCGAGCAGATAGGCCGTCAGCGCCGCACTGCCCAGCGCGATCGAGACCGGATACAGATGGGTAAGGATCGTGGGCGCAAAATTCTGGAGAATCCCCGCCGCCCCGGTGGAAAAGTAGAAAAAGGCGAAACAGGTCCAGACCGTCGCCGACCGCAGAAAGCCGAACCGGCTCCCGGTGGCGCCGGGTTGCGCCGGGTCATGCATTCCGCCCCCATGCGAGCCATGCGCCGGGGCCACGGCGAGGTGCCCGCGCTGCGTCCAGAGAAAGCCGCCGACGAGTGCCGCCGCAGCGGCGGCGGCAAATCCGGCCGCATGCCAGCCCGCCGCGGCGCCGACCGCAGCCATGAACGATGCCCCGGCGGCCCAGCCGAGATTGCCGACCAGACCATGCATCGCAAACGCGTGACCCAGGCGGCTTGCCGACACCCGACGATTGAGGATCGTGAAGTCGGCCGGATGGAAGATCGAATTTCCGGCGCCGGCCAGCGCCGCCGAAACCACGAGGCCGCCATAGGAATGCGCCACCCCCAGTGCGACCCCGGAAACGGCGAGCAAGGCGATTGCGCCCAACAGCATGCGCAGCGCGCCGATGCGATCGACGGCAAATCCCGCCAACGCCTGCCCGGTGCCGCTCACCGCAAAAAACACGGTCGTCAGAAACGCCACGTCCGTGAACCGCAGGTCCAGGTCGTGCATGATCCAGGGAAACAAGGGCGGCAACAACAAGTGGAAGAAGTGCGAGGTGCCGTGGGCCAGGCTTACGAGTCCGACGGTGCCCGCATCCCCACGCCAGGTGCGCGGAAGCGTAGCGTCGTGCATGGTGCGATAATAGACGGCTTTCCAATTGGAACTTCCCATGCGCCGATCGCGTTACTTTTCCCGCGCCCGCCACCACGCGGACGCGGAAACCCTGACCAAGCTCGCGCGCCGCATGTCCGAGTCCGGCAGCCGGATCGAGGATCGGATCTGGGAACACCGTCTGGTCGAATTGATCAATGATCGGCTTGCCCGCGGCTTCGACGAGGTGATCGATGCCGCACTGGACGACTTGGCCACCAACCATGCGGGCGCGTACGATGACTTGGCGGATCTCGCCGAATCCTGCGCGGAAAGCGGCACGCTCGAAATCGACGGCAAGCGCTATGAGGGCTTGTTGGTCGCGCTGCCCGTGCTCGCCTGGTCGCGCTACAAGCTGCCGTCCGGCGCGCTCCCGGCGGCAGTCGTCGACAACGCGGCGGTGCAGATCGGTGCGCACCTCGCCGCCCGCGGCGCGCGCTGCGCGGTGGCCGATACGCTCTAT
>JAJYBQ010000256.1 GCA_021778935.1 Pseudomonadota bacterium
GGTGGATGCGCGGTCCACCCGCGCCTCGATCGCGCGCTCGACGGTGTCGACGAAATTGTTGCAGTGGAACTGGGTGTGAAATCCGAGGATGCTGCTGCCCAGCAGCCCGTCGACGATTTCCGCTTGCCAGGGGCAGATCGCGAACGACTCGGGGTTGGGCCAGGGAATGTGCCAGAAGGTGATGATCGTCGCATCCGGCATGCGCTCGCGGATCATCCGCGGCAGCAGGGCGAAATGGTAGTCCTGCACCAGGACGATCGGGTTCGGTCCCTTGGCCTCTTCGGATACCGCGCGGGCGAACTTCTGGTTGACCGCGACGTAGTATTCCCAGTCGGAACTGCGGAACACCGGACGCACGTGCGCGATGTGGCAGAGCGGCCACAGCCCTTCATTGGAGAAGCCGAGGTAATGGCCCGCCTCTTCTTCCGGCGTGAGCCAGATGCGGCGGATCTGGTAGGCCGGCTGGCCCGGCGGGACTGCCACCCGGTCGTGTTTGTCGACGACTTCGCGGTCGGCAGGACCCGCGCCATGCGCGATCCAGGTGCCCGAGCAGGCGCGCAGCACCGGCTCGAGCGCGGTGACGAGGCCGCTGGCCGGGCGCCGCACTTCGATGCCCCGCTCGCCGTGGACGTGGATGTACGGCTCCCGGTTGGAAACCACGATGATTTCCTGGTCGCGCAGGTCGTCGTGCAGGATCTGCCGCAGCATTTCCGGCGTCCACGACACTTGGCTGTCGTCGCGAAGCTGGATTTCGGAGCGCACGTCGCGCATCAGTTGGCGCAGGTCGCGCTCGATCGGACGCAGTTCCGGGATCGTGATGCGTTCCGCGGGGCGCAGCAGCCCCTCTCCGCGCAGCAGCGCGCGCGTGCCTTGTACCAGGCCGCGCCAGCTCAATTCCGCGACGATCACCGTGACGATGGAAATGACGGTTCCCAGGGCGATGAAGAAGTAGAACAAATACCGCTCGGTTTGCAGGCTGCGCTTGCGAATGAAGCTCGTGTCATGCACGAGGATCAGCTGTCCGAGGGGTTGGCCCTTGGCGGTGACCGGTTGCACCGAAATATGAAAGGTGCCATTCGGCGTGGTCAGGTCGCGTTCGGCCGAAATCTCGAGCCGCTCCAGGTCCGTGCAGGCGACCGACTTGGGAAACGTGCGCGTTGCCAGGATCGGTGATTTCGCGTTGGGACAGAACCCGATCGCGGCCAGGCGTTCGTCCTGCGTGATCCGATTGAAATAGGCCACGATTCGGCCGCGCGACCCGACCTTGAGATCTTCCTGCAACGGGTCCTGCATCGTATTGGCGATCAGGGTCGATCGGACGTCCAGGTCGTGGATGAACCACTGCAGCGTCAGCGAATCCGCGAGCGGAACGACCGCATATGCGATCGCGGCAAGCGTGATGGCCAACGGAACGATGAAGCGTAGAGAGAATCGCACGCGCACTCCTTTTGCCGTTCGAGGAACGGCGAAACGTCGTTGCGTTTCGTCGAGGCCGCGTGTCCGTCAGTCGCGCGATGCCGTCGCTGCAGTCGGGGCGCGGCGACGCGGCCCGTGTCGAGGGAAAACCGGAGAGAGCGGAATTTTACCAAAGAGCTCGATCGGGCGCGATCGGACGACGGCGCGGCCGGCGGAAGCTGCTGCGCAATCGCCATAAATTCGATAATATTCGAATTATGGAATCAATGAACGCCGTCGAACTCTTCGCCGCGCTCGGCCACGAGTCGCGGCTCGCGATCTTTCGCCTGCTGGTCGAGGCGGGGCCCGATGGCGCCCATGCGAGCGCGATCGGAGCGCAGCTGGACATTCCGGCGGCGACGCTGTCGTTCCACTTGGCCCATCTCGGCCGGGTGGGTCTGATCCGCGGCGAACGGGAGAGCCGGTTCATCCGCTATGCCGCCGCGTACGACACGATGGATGACCTGATTGCGTTCCTCGCGCACAACTGTTGCCAGGGCAAGGCGTGCCTGCCGAAGACCCGGCAGTCGGGCCGCGCAGGTTCCGTCGAGGCCGCGGCCAGATCTGCCGTCAAGGCCCCGAGCAAGACCCGTTCCGCGAAGGACAAGGCATGAGCGAATGCAAAACGGTCCTGGTGCTCTGCACCGGCAATTCCTGCCGATCCCAGATGGCAGAGGTTCTGCTCAACCACGAGTTTGCGGGGCGGGTGCGTGCGATTTCTGCAGGCACCCGTCCACAGCCCACGGTCGCCGAGGGCGCGCTGGAAGCGCTGCGCCGGGCCGGCCTGGCGACTGCGGGGCTGCATCCGAAGGATGTGGATGCCGTGATCGGAGAGCCGATCGACCTGGTCGTGACCGTTTGCGACAACGCCGAGGAGACCTGCCCGGTGTTCCCGCGCCCGGTGCCGCGCATCCATGTGCCGTTCCATGATCCGCATGGCGAGCCGCTGGAAAGCTTCTTGCGCGTGCGCGACGACATCCGGGCCCGGCTGGTCCCGGCGGTTCGTGCTGCGCTGGGCGGGTGAGGAGCCGTCATGTCCCAACGATGTGCCGCCGCGTGCGCCGCGCCGGCGAACGCGCCGATGAGCGGGTTCGAGCGCTATCTCTCGATCTGGGTGGCGCTGTGCATCAGCGCCGGCATCGTCCTGGGCCGCGTCGCGCCGGATTGGTTTCAAGCCATCGGTCGTTTCGAGGTGGCCCAGGTCAATATCCCGGTGGGCGTCCTGATCTGGGTGATGATCATTCCGATGCTGACCAAGGTGGATTTCGGTGCGCTGCATGAAGTCCGGCGGCACGTACGGGGAATCGCGGTCACCCTGGCGGTGAACTGGCTGGTCAAGCCGTTCTCGATGGCGCTGCTGGGCTGGGTGTTCGTACGCCACCTCTTTGCGCCGCTGCTGCCGCCGGGACAGATCGACAGCTACCTCAGCGGCCTGATCCTGTTGGCTGCCGCTCCCTGCACGGCGATGGTCTTCGTGTGGAGCCGGCTGACCGGTGGCGATCCGCTGTTCACGGTTTCCCAGGTGGCGTTGAACGACACCATCATGGTGTTCGCGTTCGCGCCGATCGTCGGGCTGTTGTTGGGCGTCTCGGCCATTGCGGTGCCGTGGAGCACCCTGCTTGCGTCGGTGATCCTCTATGTCGTGATCCCGCTCGGGCTCGCCCAGGCCTTGCGTCGACGCCTTCTCGCGCGGGGCACCGCGCATTTCGACGCGGTGCTCCGGCGCATCGGCACCGGGTCGATCGCCGCGTTGCTGGCCATGCTGGTGCTGTTGTTCGCGTTCCAGGGCCCGGCCATCGTCGCGCAGCCGCTCGTCATCGCGCTGCTTGCCGTCCCGATCCTGATCCAGGTGTTCTTCAATGCGGCGC
>JAJYBQ010000257.1 GCA_021778935.1 Pseudomonadota bacterium
GCCCGGGGCAGCATGTCATCGCGAGCGCGTGGCAGCCCAAGGCGCCCGATGCCTCGGGCGCAAAACACTAGTCCGCCGGGATCTGCGGGAGTCCAGCGGTGCCAAGTTTCTTTATCCAGCGTCCCATATTCGCGTGGGTGATCGCGATCCTGATCATCCTCTTCGGTGTCATCTCCTTGCGGACGATGGGGGTTGACTCGTACCCGAACATCGCGCCGCCGCAGGTGACGGTCACCGCCAACTATCCCGGCGCCAGCGCCGCGACGATGGAGGCGACGGTCACCCAGGTCATCGAGCAGCAGCTCACCGGGATCGACAATCTGCTGTACTTCAGCTCGACCTCGGGATCCAACGGGCAGACGGTGATCACGCTGACGTTTGCCACCGGCGCCAACCCGGACATCGCGCAGGTCCAGGTGCAGAACAAGGTCAATCTGGCCGCGCCGCTGCTGCCCGCCCAGGTCATCCAGGAGGGCATCACGGTTGCGAAGGCGACGCCCGACATCCTGATGTTCATCGCCTTGCAGTCGAACAACCCGGCGATCGACGACAAGCGGCTCGCCGACATCATGGCCTCGGAGATCCAGCCGGAGATCGCGCGCGTCAACGGCGTCGGCAACACGTTCCTGCTGGGGTCCGAATATGCCGTGCGCATCTGGCTCGATCCGGACAAGTTGCAGGCCTACGGACTGTCGACGACCCAGGTGCTCAATGCGATCAATGCCCAGGATGGGCAATTCGCCGCCGGTGCAATCGGTTCCGATCCGGCGGTCAAGGACCAGGAGTTCACCGCCACGGTTTCGGGGGATACGCTGTTTTCGTCGCTTGATCAGTTCCGCAACGTCATTTTGCGGGCCGATCGCAATGGAACGATGGTCCGGCTGCGCGACGTTGCGCGCATTTCATTCGGTGCCCAGAGCTACGGCATGGCGACGGATTTTGATGGCAAGGCGGCGGGCGGCCTGGGCGTGTTCCTGTCGCCGGGGGCCAACGCGCTGTCGGTGGCGTCGGCGGTGAAGGCCGAAATGGCCACGCTCGCGCGCAGTCTGCCGCAGGGCGTGACCTGGTCGGTGCCGTATGACACGACGCCCTTCATCACGGCATCGATGAAGGAAGTCCTGTTCACGCTCGGCGAAGCGATCGTGCTGGTTTTTCTGGTGATGCTGGTATTCCTGCAGAACCTGCGCGCGACCCTGATCCCGACCTTGGTGATCCCGGTTGCGCTGCTTGGCACGTTCATCGGATTGTCGCTGCTGCACTACACGATCAACCAGCTCACCCTGTTCGGCATGGTGCTGGCTATCGGCATCGTCGTCGACGATGCGATCGTCGTCATCGAGAACGTCGAGCGCATCATGACCGCGGAGCGCCTCGATCCCAAGGAGGCGACGCGCAAGGCGATGCGCCAGATCACCGGGGCGATCATCGCGATCACGCTGGTGCTGACGGCGGTGTTCGTGCCGTCGGCCTTGCAGCCGGGCGCCACCGGGATCATCTACGCGCAGTTTGCCCTGACGATCGCGATTTCGATGGCGTTTTCGGCGTTTCTGGCCCTGTCGTTCACGCCGGCGCTGTGCGGTGCGCTGCTCAAGCCCGAGCACCACGAGGGGCGCAACGTGGTGTTCCGCTGGTTCGACCGCGTCTACAACGGCTCGGCACATGCCTATGAGGGACAGGTCTCCCGGGCGGTTCGACATGCGCCGCGCTGGATGATGGTGTTCGCGTTGGTGACGGCGCTGGCGGGTTTCCTGTACACGCGGATGCCGACCAGCTTCGTGCCCGACGAAGACCAGGGCTTCGCGCTCGTGCTCGTCAACCTGCCGCCCGGGTCAACCCTGCAGCGCACCGGTCACGTCCTGGCGGAGATGCGTCAGGCGCTGATGCACAGTCCTGTCGCGAAGGATATCGCGGACGTGTTCCAGCCGGAGGGGTACAGCTTTGTCGGTTCGAGCGAAAACGTCGGCATGGCGTTCATCAAGCTCAAGGACTGGGATGCGCGCGCCGAGACGGCGATGCAGTTGATCCCGCGGATCAACGGAATCCTGTCGACGATTCCGGATGCCCGGATGTTTGCGGTCAACCTGCCGACGATTCGCGGACTGAGCCGGTTCGGCGGGATCGACTTGTATTTGCTGGCGCGCACCGGGCAGTCGCACCAGCAGCTCAACGGGGCCGCGCAAACCTTGGTCGCCCACGCGGCCCGCAACCCCATGCTCTACCAGGTTCGCGAGAATGCCTTGCCGCCTGCGCCGCAGCTCGACATCGCACTCGACCGTCAGCAGGCGGCGTCGATGGGTCTTTCGCTCGCCGACGTCTATGCCACCATCGAGACCGAGATGGCGCCGTTCTATGTCAATCAGATGGCCTACGGCGGGCGGATCAAGCGGGTCTTCATCCAGGACGACGCGAAGTATCGGATGGGCCTCGACGCGTTGCGCCACCTCTACACGCCGGCCGGCGGCGCGGCTGCGGCAACGGCGGGGGTGTCCGGCACCGCGCCGGTCGATCCCTCGGCGGCGGACGCGTCGATCAGCCCATACAACATGGTCCCGCTATCGAGCGTGCTCCAGGCGCGCTGGGATGTCGGTCCGATCCTGCTGCAGCGCTACAACGGCTACCCGGCAGTCGAGGTCGTCGGCAATCCGGGGCACGGCTATACCACCGGCCAGGCGATGAAGGCCGTGCAGCATATCGTCGACAAGGCGCTGCCGCCGGGCTACGGCGCTGACTGGACCGGCCAGTCGTACCAGGAGGTGCTGAGCGGAAGCTCGTCGTCGGCGCTGCTTGCGTTGTCGATCCTGGTCGTGTTCCTGTGCCTGGCGGCGCTATACGAGAGTTGGTCGATCCCGGTCGCGGTGTTGATGGTCGTGCCGCTGGGGTTGCTGGGCATGCTCACGTTCTGTCTGCTGCGCGACTTCCCGAACGACATCTATTTCAAGATCGGCCTCGTGACGGTGATCGGTCTTGCGGCCAAGAACGCCATTCTGATCGTCGAGTTCGCGGTGCAGCGCCAGGCCGACGGCATATCGCTGCTCGAAGCCGTGGTCCATGCGGCGCGCCTGCGCCTGCGCCCGATCCTGATGACCTCGTTCGCGTTCATCCTCGGGGTGCTGCCGCTGGTACTGTCGACCGGCGCGGGCGCGGTGGCGCGGCATGAGATCGGCACCGGCGTGATCGGCGGGATGCTGTTTGCGACGATGTTCGGAGTGTTTCTGATTCCGGTGTTTTATGTGACCGTGCGGCGGTTGGTGGGTGATCGGACTTGAGGCTGGTGCACACCGCGGATTGGCAGATCGGCAAGCGCTACGGACAATTCGACGCC
>JAJYBQ010000258.1 GCA_021778935.1 Pseudomonadota bacterium
GGTTGACGACCCAGCCGCCCGTGATCAGGAACGCGAAGAGCGTGAGCGCGAGCAGCAGCGGTTTGACGCCGGCCTGCCGGATCGCGCCGGCGTGGGTGCGCAGGCCGAGCGCGGCCATCGCCATCGCCAGCATCACCGTGTCGATCTGGATCAGCACCTGGGAGATCGCCACGGGAATGACGTGCAGGGAATTGACCGCCGCCATGACGATGAAGAGCACTGCGAACCAGGGAACGACGATCTTCGGTTTGCCCGATGCGTGATGCGCATGTCCGGCGGCTTCCGTCTGGGGCGTGGCCGAGAGGATCAGCAGGAAAGGTGCGAGCAGCATTACGCGGATCATCTTTTCGATGACGCCGGTCGCCGCCGCTTCGTCGCCGACGCTCTTGGCGGCGGCAACCACCTGGGCGACTTCGTGGATGGTCGAGCCGGCGTAGATGCCGAAGACGTGCTGCGACACGTGGAGATACGGGAAAAAAAGCGGGTACAGGAACATCCCGAGCGTGCCGAACACGACCACGGTCGCGACCGCGACCGACACCTTGTGCGCCTGGCCGCGGACCACCGGTTCGGTGGCCATCACCGCGGCAGCGCCGCAGATCGCACTGCCGGCGCCGATCAGGGCCGCCGTCTGGCGATCCAGGCCGAATACCCGGGTGCCCAGTTGCACCGACAACGTGAAGACCAGGGCCACCATGATCACGTCGATGAGGATGCCGGCCCAGCCCACCGCCATGATCTGCGCGAAGGTGATCTTCAGGCCGAAGAGGATGATGCCCAGGCGGAGCAAGGTGCTCTTGCTCCAGTCCACGCCGATCGCGGTATGGTCCGCGATCCGGGGGAACACGGTGTTGCCGACCACGATGCCGAACACGATCGCGAGGGTGAGGGCGCTCAGCCCCAGATGCAGGGCCCATTGCATGTTCGACGCGGCAACGCCGGCTGCGGCGACCGCAGCGGCGAGGAGGATTCCGGGGAGCAAGCCCGCGGCGTTGGTTTTGGTCATGCGGCCTCCGGCACTGGAACTCCGGGAGTCGTTCGCGCCCGGATGGATTTCTTCTCGATCGCCAGACTACGGGGAGCCGCTGCATAATTCAAAAACATTATTTTCACGAATGCATGAAAATAAGTTATGCGGATGAATCTGCACCACCTGCGGGTTTTTTTTACCGTTGCCGAGCGGGGCAGCTTCACCCGTGCCGCGCTGGCGCTGCACATCAGCCAGCCGGCGGTGTCCAAGGCCGTCCGGGAACTCGAGCAGCAGCTCGACCTGCCGTTGGTCGAGCGCGGTCCGACGGCCAAAGGCGGTGTGGGGTCGGGCGGCGGCGTGCGCCTGACGGAGTCGGGGCAGGCGCTGTTCGAACACGCGCGCGGGATCTTCGCGCTGGAGGGCGCCGCAATCGAGGAAATCCGGGCGCGGGTCGGCCGCAAGCGGGGGCTGGTGACCGTGGGTGCGAGCACCACGGTCGCCGGCTATTGGCTACCGCCCTACATCGCACGGTTTCTCGCGCAGCACGATCCCGCCCAGTTGCGCCTGCAGGTCGGCAACACGCAGGCGATCAGCCGGGCCCTGGTCAATTGCGAGATCGACGTCGCGCTGGTGGAGGGCCCGGTGCAGGATCCACGGATCGAGGCGGTGCGCTGGCGTGACGACGAATTGAGCCTCGTCGCGTCGGGCACGGCGACCTTGGCGCGACGCCGCGTGCCGTCGGTCGCGGAGCTGGCGGCGCAGACCTGGCTCCTGCGGGAATCGGGTTCGGGCACCCGCGAGGTCGCCGAGCGGGTCCTGGCGGCGCTGGGCGTCGTGCCGCGGCGGATCGTGGAATTGGGCAGCAACGAGAGCATCGCCCAGGCGGTGGCGGCGGGAGCCGGGGTCGCCCTGGTGCCGCTGCGCGTGGTGCGGGAATTGCGCATGCTGGGCACCGTCAAGACGCTCCGCAGCCCCAAGCCGGTGCCGCTGGTGCGGCCGCTGTTCCTGCTGCACCTGCGGGAACGTCCGCAATCACCCCTCACCCGCGCGTTCTGCGAGGCGATCGAGATGGCGGCGTAGGGGTTTGTCGGTGTGGTGTTTTGGAAATGTTGGCGCGAAAGGAAAGGACCTTCCTTGGCGGGGCGCAGCCGCAGGTCGCAGTCACCGATTGCAGCCACGACTTCGACCGCGCACAAACAAAACTCGGGAATTGGATCGCAGCGGGTGACCAGACGCCGAAATCTCCGCTTCCGAGGAGAACCGATCTCCGGGGTTGCGGTATACCGGACGCTCCTGGTCGATCCGCCCGGACTGCTCAAGGCGGCGCCGGTTCAACGGTGGGTATTCGAGGTGGAGCAGTCGCCCCGCGCGGCTACCCGGGGGCGGCAGGTCGGCCAGTGCCGACACCGGCCGGCGCCGCCGTTCTTTGCGGCGGCAATGCGTCGGTAAGCTGTCATTGATGGCGCAGATGATTTCGCGCCAGCGACGCCCGTTATCGGGCATCACGCCGAAGCCGGGACCCGACCCATTCCGGTCGCTCATCAGCGCAAAGTCGAAGCCGAAAAGCGGATGCTCGGTCCGGCACTGACGGAGTATGCGATCCAACGCCTTTTGAGGCCGGACAATGGAGTATCAACTACCGCCGTGCACGTTCCGGCTTACCGGGCCTTCCCATCGTTCGATCACGGAAAGCATGATTGTGACCGACGCTTGTCGCGCTCCACCCTTGGTATTACAATGACGAATCATGTAATACCTATGGAGCCCTGCCATGTCGACGACGCTTACCAGTAAGGGCCAAGTCACCATCCCCAAGCGGATCCGCGATGCACTGAATCTCGCGCCCGGATCTGCCGTCGACTTCGATGTCAATCGGGCCGGCGAGGTCGTGGTCCGCAAGGCTGACGCTCGCGCTAGCCGAAAGGCGGACCGGTTCGAAGCTGCCCGCGGAAAGGCGGACATCAAGTGGCGAACTGAGGAGTTGATGGCCCTCCTTCGCAGCGACGACTGATGCTGCTCGTCGATACCAACGTTCTTATCGACGTTCTGGAGAACGATCCGCAATGGTCGGACTGGTCGATCGATCAGTTGCGTGCACAAGCGAAAGTTCGGCAACTGATCATCAATCCGGTTGTCTACGCAGAACTGTCGACGGCTTTTTCGACCATCGAAGCGCTGGATCGTGCGATTGAAGGCCTCGGGTTGACGGTGATCGAGATTCCTCGCCCGGCACTATTTCTGGCCGGGAAGGCATTCGTGCGTTACCGCCGCCAGGGAGGATCCAAGAGCAATGATCTGGCCGATTTCTTCATCGGCGCCCATGCCGCCGTCT
>JAJYBQ010000259.1 GCA_021778935.1 Pseudomonadota bacterium
GATCAGGCGGGGCACGCGATCCACGTTCCGACGCTGCTGCTCCTTTTTTCATTCATGGTGATCGCGGCGCAATTGCGACTGGGCGGGTTCTACGCCTGGACCGCCAACCGGATCGGCGCCATGAATGCCGGCCCGCGGACCCTGCTGGCTGCGCTGGTCGTCGCGGTGGCAGGGCTCGCGGCGGTCTTCAGCAACGACGTCGTCTGCCTCGCCGTGGCGCCGGTATGGATCGAAGTCTGCGCCCGACGGCGCCTGGATCCGGTGCCGTTCCTGCTGGCGCTCGCCTGCGCCGCCAACATCGGCTCGGCGGCAACCCTGATCGGCAATCCGCAGAACATGCTGCTGGGCGGCGCGCTGGGTCTGTCCTTTTCCGGCTACCTGAAAACCGCCGCGATTCCGGTGCTGGCCGGCATCGGCGTCATCTGGCTGGTGATTGCGCGAATCTGGCGGGGCCGTTGGGACCTGCCCGCGACGCAGGCGTGCCCCGCTGCCGACCGGCAACCGGACGACGGAGGCCGCTTCCTCGATCCCTGGCAGGCAGCCAAGGGGCTCGCCGTCGCCGCAACGCTCTTCGGACTTTTTGTCGCGTCCGATCGACCACGCGAAATCCTCGCGCTCGGCGGGGCCGGGATCCTGCTCCTGTCGCGCAAGCTGCACTCGCGCGACATGCTCGGCCTCGTCGACTGGCAGGTGCTGGTGTTGTTCATCGGCCTGTTCATCGTCAACGACGCGCTCGAACGCACCGGCCTGCCGCAACAGGCGGTTGCTGCGCTGGCGGCGCACGGCGTGGACCTGCAGCGCCCGGCGGTGCTCTACGGCGCCACCTTCGCGCTCAGCAACCTCGTCTCCAACGTGGCGGCGATCATGCTGCTGCTCCCGGCCGCCTCCCATCGGGACGGAGCCCTGTTGGCCCTGTCGAGCACCTTCGCCGGCAACCTGCTGGTGGTCGGCAGCATCGCCAACATGATCGTGCTCGACGCTGCGGCGCAGCAGGGCATCCGGATTTCCTGGAAGCAGCACGCGATGGTCGGCGTTCCGGTGACGGCGGTTACCCTCGGCATCGCGGCGGCGACGCTGCTGCCCGGCATGGGACGGTGATCACCGCGTCAGCGACAGGAACAGCTCCGGCAGTCGCCGGGGCAGTTGCGCGATCTGGTCGATGATCGTCCAGCGGCCACCGAAGATCCGCGCAACGTAGCCGTCGGCCTTCGCATCCAGGCTGACGCAGTGGGTATGCAGCCCCAGGGCATCGAGCTCGCGCACCGCGCGGGCCGCATCGGCGATCAGGTGGTCGGGATCGTCGACGTCGACATCGCCGGGCTGTCCGTCGGTGAGGACGAGCAGCAGCTTCTTGTCCGCCTCGCGGCCCGACAACAGGTGGCCCGCGTGGCGCAGTGCCGCTCCCATGCGGGTCGAAAACGCTCCCTCGGCCGATGCCAGTCGCGCCTTCGGCGCATCGTCCCAGGCTTCGGCGAAGCCCTTGATGTGCACGTAGCGGACTTCGTGCCGCGTATTGGAATGGAACCCGGCGATGGCGAATTCGTCTCCCAGCGCGCCGATGGCCCAGGAAAGCAGGGCGACGGCGGCGCGACTCACTTCCAGAACGGTTGCGTCCGCGCCCGGCACCACATCGTTGACCGATTGCGAAAGGTCGATCAACAGCAGCACGGCGATGTCGCGTCCATCGGTATGCGTGCGCATGTGAATACGCGGGTCGGGCCGCGCGCCGGCACGCAGGTCGATGAGGGCGCGCAACGCAACATCGAGATCGAGTTCGGTGCCGTCCTCCTGATACCGCAGGCGCGTGCGGTCTTGGGGCTTGAGAAGGTCGAGCAGGCGCTTGAGATGGCGCGCGATCGGCGCATGGCGCCGCAGCAACGCATCGATGGCCGAGGCATCGCCCGCCGGCTGCAACGTATCGTAGACGCTCACCCAATCGGGGCGGTAGGCGCCGGCCGCGTCGTCCCACTCCGGGTAGTGCCGCGGCGGCAAAGACTCCCCCTCCACCACCACGGTTCTCGGCTCGCCGAAGGATTCTTCCTCATCCCCGGCTTCGATATACGTCCACAGCAGCCGGTTGTCGTCACGGTAGGGAACGACGGTATTCACGAAACGCACCCGCGCCTGCTGATCGTCGGGGCGGCGCGTGCGCGCCGCCCATTCGAGCGCCATCGCCGCCATTTCCCGGGTCGACGAATCGCCCGCGCGCAGGACGGCACGGAACTGGTCGCGAAACGCGCACAGCACGGGATCCCGGTACGGATGCGCATCGTCGACCAAGGCGCGCGACAGGCAGGCGAGCCGATGCCGCAGGCACGACTCCTGCGTCGGATCGCACTCGTCTTCGGCCGGAACGGGGTGCAACTCGAGGAACGCGCGGCGCAGCCCCGGCAATCGGCGCAGCGTCAGGAAATCGACGCGGCTGTCCTCGAAGCATTCCACCGCCAGGCGCTGCATCGGACTGAGGTTGTCGGCGACGAGCGTTTGGCTCCAGCGCCGGTGCGCAGCAAGGTGCGCCATCATGGCTCGGTAGTGTTCGATCGCAGCCAGGCGGACCGGCGCCTCGGCCGCGCCATCGCCGGGGGCGGCCGCCGCCCGCAGCGCCCGATCGTGCGCATTGCGACCCTGCGGCGGACCGCGCCAGTCATCGAGCACCTCGGGCAGGCGCAAGCCCTCGGGCCCGCCATACGGTTGCGTGATCGCCGCCGGTCCCTGGGCGCCGACCGCGTAGGGAATCAGCGCAACCGCGTCGTCCCAAAGACCACGCAAGGTCAACGCAAGGCGCCGCTCCACATCCACGAGCAGCGTGCCGTGCCGCTCGCGCTGCAGCAACGCCCGGCTGTCGGGCGTGGCCAGCGCAAGGAACTCGATCTGCCGCTGCGGATGGCGGCCATGCAGGCGGACGCCTTCGTCCACCCACCGGCGCAAGCCCTCGACCGGCACGAGTTCCAGCAGGTAGGGCGCCTTGGCCAGGAACGTGGGCAGGCCGGGACTAGGGCCGGTCACATGGTGACCATGAATCGAAACGCTGGTGCGCTGCATCAGGTCGACGACGAGCGCGAGGTAGTCCGCCAGCAGGTCGCCCGACGGCAGCCTGCGCGCCACCGCGCCGAGGGTCTGCAACAGCGGCGCGATCGCCCGCCCGTTGGGAGACTTCTGGAACGCCTGGATGGCGCGATCGAGCGGGCCGATCGCCGCCTCGCCCGCAAGTGCGGCGACGGTGGGCCAGGCTTCGAGAAAGGTCAGCACCGGCTCGACGCCGCGCCCGAGCCTGCCGAGGCGACCCGCCTGCGTGAGGTAGG
>JAJYBQ010000260.1 GCA_021778935.1 Pseudomonadota bacterium
CTTCAAGGCGGTTGATGACGCCGAGGCAGCCCAGGAAGGCGTGCGGGCGGCGGAGGCGGAACTCCAGGGGGATCAACGGCGGCTCGACGATGCCGAGCGTGCGCTGCAGGCCCTTGGTGCCGGCGGGGGCGGCGATCGGGCGCAAGTGCGGGCGGCGAAGCGGGAGCTGCGCGCCTGGCAGGACGCCGTGGTCCGCGACCACGCGGAACTGGCGCGACTCAATGCGGCAATCGCGGCGGTGCCGCAGGACGCGTCGGCCAAGGTGCGTGACGAAGCCTCCTGGTGTGCCGAGCGCAACCAGCGCATCGGCCTCGACGGCGGCAAGCAAGGCGACGCGTCGTCCTGTGCCGCGGTGCCGGCGGCACCGGCCGCGCCCTGATCGCGGCGGGCGCAACGGCCGGCACGGCGGTGTCATACTCGCGGGCTTCGTGCAACCCTTGATGACCGGAAAGAACCCGTCATGAATCCTCGCAAGACCGTCGCCGTCACCTCCTCGTGGGGCGAAGCCATCGGCTACTCGCGCGCGATCCGCGCCGGGCAATTGATCTTCGTATCTGGCACTACGGCGAGCGGCCCCGACGGCGGGGCGCTGCATCCGGGTGATGCGGGCGCGCAGGCGCAGGTGATTCTCGAACGGATCGTTGGCGCCCTGGCAGAGCTCGGAGCCGGTCCGGAGCATGTCGTCGAGACCCGCATCTACCTGACGGACATGAAGAATTGGGAGGGCGTCGGCCGCGCGCACGGCGCGGTGTTCCGGAATGCGCGGCCCGCCACGACCATGGTGCAGGTGGGCCCGCTGATCGCACCCGACCTCCTGGTGGAGATCTCGGCGGTCGCCTCGCTGGCGCCCGCCGAGGCCTGAGTCCCGCTCCTTCCCTCCGTAGCGCCGACACTTCCCACGCACTACCCTAGCGGGGTAGTTGGTACTGCTTGTCTTTGAGGAGCCGGACCAGGGCATCGACCACCTCGGCGTCGAACTTGACGCCCCGATGGTTCTGGATCTCCCGGACTCCCTCTTCCAGGCCGAGCGCCGGCCGGTATGGCCGATGGGAGCCCATCGACTCCACGACGTCGGCCACGGCAAGGATGCGCGCTTCCGGCAGGATGTCGTCGCCGCGCAGATTCCGCGGATAGCCGCTGCCGTCCATGCGTTCGTGGTGCTGGCGGATGATGTCCGCGATCGGCCAGGGGAAGCGCACATCTTTGAGGATTTCGTACCCGCGCTCGACGTGGGTCTTCACCAGTTCATACTCGATCGCGGCGAGGCGGCCCGGCTTGGACAGGATTTCCACCGGTACGCCGATCTTGCCGATGTCGTGGACCATCCCCGCCAACTCCAGGATACGGCACTGCTCCGCGGAACGCCCCATTTCGCGGGCGAGATCCCCGGCGATGATCCCGGTCCGCCGCTCGTGCCCGGCGGTGTAGGGGTCGCGCTGCTCCACCATGTTGGCCACCGCCGCGAGGGTCGCCAACATCGATTGCTCGAGCTGCGTGACATGGTCGGCGACCCGTGCTTGCGCTTGTTTGCGCTGGGTGATGTCCAGCAGGAAGGCGAAATAGAGATCCTCGGGGGTCGTCGTGTGGGTGACGGCTGCCTCCACCGGCCAGAGGGTGCCGTCCTTGCGGCGATGGACGGTCTCGAAGCGGTCGTGACCGTTTTCCTTGATCCGCGCGATGTGCGCCGCGACCTCTGCGTGGTTTTCCTGCGCATCGAGGTCGGAAATCCGCATCGCCAACAGCTCGTCGCGGCGGTATCCGGAGAGTTGTACGTAGGCGTCGTTGACCTCGCTGATCCGGCCATCCTCCGATCGGACCAGCAGAAACCCTTCGATCGTCGTGCCCAGGACCGCGCGATAGCGCGCTGCATGGCGCTCCAGTTCGATCGATGCGCTTTTGCTCGCCGTCACGTCCTCGGTGAAGAGGACCACGCCACCGATGGCTTGGGCGCTCGTGTACCACGGCCGGATCTCCCAGTTCAGCCATTGCGTGGACCCGTCCCGGCGGGCGAAACAGCTGTCCTGGGCACGGATCGTTTCCCCGGCCAGGGCGCGGCGATGCACGTCCCGCCACGCGTCGGGAATCTCGGGAAACACCTCGTAATGCGACCGCCCGACGACCGCTTCCGCCGCCAGCCCGTAGTCGTCGATCCAGCGCTTGCTCACGGCGAGGTAGCGCATCTCGCGGTCGAACATGGCAAGCGCGCTGGGCGCGTGTTCGATGAACAGCCGCACGCACTCGTGGCAGTTGGAAGACAGCGGCGCCATCAGGAGTCTCGGGTTGGAATCGGGGAGGTCGCTTGCCATGACGCGGCACGGCGCGTGCCGCTGCGGTCGACAAGGTAGCGCATTTGCAGCCGCGTGGCGAGTCGAAACGCTATCATTCCTCATCGGGCATTTCGGAAACGCCATGGATGATTTGCATCTCGGGGTGATCGGCAATTGCGCGATCGCGGCGCTCGTCGACTCGCAGGGCGGCATCGTCTGGGGTTGTTTCCCTCGCTTCGACGGCGACCCCGTGTTTTGTCGCCTGGTCGACGGCCCGAGCGGTGAGGTGCCCGCAGCGGAGTGTGACCGGGTCGATGCGGATTTCGACGGCAGTTTCACGATCGAGCTCGTCGACCAGGCGAGCTGCGAGCAAGCCTACCTGACCAATTCGGCCATCCTGCGGACCGTGCTGAAGGACCGGGCCGGCAACTCGGTGGAACTCACCGACTTTGCGCCTCGCTACACCCAAGGCGAGCGGATCCACCGACCCTCGATGCTGGTGCGGCGGGTGGTGCCGCTTTCGGGGCGACCCCATATCCGGATCCGGGTGCGTCCGCGTTTCGAGCACGGCATGGTCCGGCCGGACGTTACCCGGGGCAGCAACCATGTCCGGTACGTCGGCCCGTCGCAGAGCCTGCGTCTGACCACCGATCTGCCGGTGTCCTATGTGGCCGAGGAGCGCGCATTTCTGCTCGACGGGCCAGGGACGCTGATTTTCGGCAGCGACGAAAGCCCGGCGTCGGGGATCGAGGCCGTTGCGCGCGACTGGTTCGAACGCACCCAGACGCATTGGCGGGGTTGGGTACGGTCACTGTCGGTGCCGTTCGAGTGGCAGGACGTGGTGATTCGGGCCGCGATCACCCTCAAGCTGTGCAATTTCGAGGAGACCGGGGCGATCGTGGCGGCGTTGACGACGTCGATTCCCGAGGCGCCAGGAAGCGGCCGCAACTGGGATTACCGGTATTGCTGGGTGCGTGACGCGTATTTCGTCATCCAGGCGCTCAACCGGCTGGGAGACACCCGGACGATGG
>JAJYBQ010000261.1 GCA_021778935.1 Pseudomonadota bacterium
GCTCGCGACGAAGCCCACCTCCTCGTCCGTCCAACGCCGCGGAACCATGTCCGTCGCGGCGATCACCCCCGCCGGTTGGCCCTCGATCAGCACGGGCGCCGACAAGAACGCGCGGGTCGCGCGCCATCGCGCCGCCCTCCGGCCGGCGTCATCCCGCCCAAGGTCACCGAGGGCGAGTGGAGCGCGCTCGTGCAGGCGCGCCATCGGCTCGACGATGCCGCTCTCCGGGAACGGCATCCCGACCCAGTCGCGCAGCAACCGTTGTTCCGATCGCGAGTACACCGCCTCGCACACCAACTTTCCGGACACCCGGTCCGTCCGCCAGAACCCTACGACCGACGCCCGTAGCGCATCGGCACTCGATTGCAGAACTCCCGCGAGAGACTGCAGGAAATCCGCATGGGACTGCACCGTCATCTGCAGGAGGCGATCCCCCAGGCGGCCGGCCGACGCCCGCGCGCCGCCCTCCTCCCCCACGCCGCGTACCCGCACGAGGAGTCCATCGATGCCCACGACTCCGACGAAATTCGTCACCGTCAGCGCGATGCGGCGCGCCACTGCACCCTCGGCAATGTTGCGCATCGTTCCCGAAAGCGCCACCTCCGTGCGGATCGGACGGGACGGCAGCCCATCGACCACGAGCAGAAACTCCCGCGCCGTCGCCTCGTCCAACAGGTATTCGAACGGCACGCCTTGGGCCTCGGCGGAGCGCACTCCCAGAAAGTCTCCAATCCGCCCCGCCGCCGTCAAGACACGCCGATCCGGGGCCAGCAGCACCGTCGCTGCCGCCGCCGGGTCGGTGTACGCGGCTGACTGTGCCGCCCCCAGGCGCACCCCGACATCCGTGCCGGACTCACGAATCAGCAAGATCGCGATCAGCTCGCCATCGCTGCGCGGCATGGACGCGGAAATATGGAGCGTCAGCCGCTTTCCGCGCAATGCTCCTCCGCGGATGCGCAAGGCCATCGCCCTCCGCTCCAGGAGGCGAATCCAGAATCGGGACCAGCGCCGCGGGAACGCCCGCGGGCGCGCCACGACCGGCAATTCGGCAAGGTTGCTCCCGACGAGCCCGCCCTCGACGGCGCCGACCATTCGCGCAAACGCACGATTGGCGGCAAGAATTTGCGCCGATGCGTTCAAACAGACACAAGCCAAAGGGAGATGTTCGAACGCCTCCTGCTGAAGCGTCGATTCCAGCGCGGACTGACGAAGTGGGATCACGGCAAAACCCAACGCGCCTCCGATCTGGCCCGATCCCCGGAGCGTCTGCGGGAACCGCGTTCCGGCTCGGACCGGAGAGGGATTCTGCCATGTCCTGGGCAAAAAAATCCAGGTTTTTTCAATAGTTCCGTAATATTGTTGCCATGACCACGCACTACACAATCCGCCCCGTCGACCTCGGCAGACACACGTTTCACATCACGGTCCGCGTCGACGATCCCGACCCGCAAGGGCAAGGGTTCTCCCTACCCGCCTGGATCCCCGGCAGCTACATGATCCGCGACTTCGCGCGCAATGTCCTGCGCGTACGCGCCCGGGACGGGCGAGGGCGGCCAGTGCCGATCGAGAAAATCGACAAGCACACCTGGCGCTGTGCGCCGACCGCGGCGGCGACCCGCCGCCGCGTCCCCGCACGCCCTCGGTCCATCACCCTTACGTACGAGGTCTATGCCCACGATCTTTCGGTACGCGGCGCGCACCTCGATACCGTGCATGGCTTCTTCAACGGATCGAGCGTGTTTCTACTTGCCTTGGGCCGGGAGCCGGACGCGTGCGAGGTCGAAATCCTCGCCCCCGAGGAATCTGACGCCTGCGACTGGCACCTGGCCACTGCGCTCGAACCCTGTGCAGGAACGACTCGGGGCAGGTTCGGCCGCTATCGCGCCAAAGACTATGACGAATTGATCGATGCGCCGGTAGAAATGGGCCGCTTCGTTTCCGTGCGCTTCGCCGTCCAGGGCGTACCGCATGAAGTTGCCATTACGGGCGCCGACCCGTACCTCGATCCGGCACGACTGGCATCGGATCTTGCGCTGGTCTGTGCCACACACGTGCGCATGTTCGAGCCGCGCTCGCGCATGCCGCCATTTGCACGCTACATCTTCCTGACTCTTGCCGTCGACGAGGGCTACGGCGGTCTGGAACACCGCGCCAGCACGGCATTGCTATGCCGCCGCGACGATCTGCCTCATGCCGGGATGCAAGCCGGCAGCGAGGGGTATCGCCGCTTCCTCGGCCTTGCAAGCCATGAATACTTTCACGCCTGGCACGTCAAGCGGATCCGCCCCGCCGCGTTCATCCCCTACGACCTCACCCGCGAGAACCACACCACGCTGCTCTGGGTGTTCGAAGGATTCACCTCCTACTACGACGACCTTGCGTTGGTGCGCTGCGGCCTGCTCCAACGCGAGCAATATCTCGACGCCCTCGCGCGAACCATGGCCTCCGTCCTGCAGAACAGCGGGCGGCGCAAACAAAGCCTCGCCGAAAGCTCGTTCGATACCTGGATCAAGTACTACAAGCCCGACGAGAACACGCCGAACGCCGTCGTGAGCTACTACCGGAAGGGTGCGCTGGTGGCGCTTGCCCTGGATCTGTCGATCCGCCGCGAGACGGCGGGACGGCGCTCCCTGGACGACGTCATGCGCCATCTCTGGCGATGCTACAAGCGCGCAGGCGCCGACTACCCCGGCCTGGGCGAAGACGAAATCGCGGCCCGCATCCTGGAAGCGACCGGGGTCGACGCCGGCCCATGGATTGCCGCGTGGGCCCGGGAAACCGCAGATCCGGACCTGTCCGATCTATTGCCGAAATTCGGGATACAGGTCGAAGCCGGCCCTACGCTCGATCCGCCGCATTTCGCCCGCCTTGGGTGCCGGGTCGACCCCGCAGACGGCCGGATCCGCCTTGTCTTCGACGACGGACCGGCCCAACGCGCGGGATTGTCCGCAGGCGACCAGATCGTCGCTCTCGACGGGTTGCGCGCTGGCAACAGTCGACTGGATACGCTGCTCGCGCGAATCCCGCCGGGCGCCAAGGTCGAAATCCTGGCGTTCCGCCGGGATGAACTGCTGCGTTTCCCGGCGCGGATTGGCGCCCAGCCGCCCGTTTCCTGGCGGCTGTCCATCGACCCGCGACCGACGGCACTCGCCCGACGCCTGCGGACGGGGTGGCTTGGGTCCTGATCGTGGTCCCATGCCTGTTCAAACCGCTTCACATCTCGGTGCCATCGTCCACCGCGGCACCGTCCCCCCTCAAGGCGCCGGCTGCGCGGACCTGCAGGATCCGTCC
>JAJYBQ010000262.1 GCA_021778935.1 Pseudomonadota bacterium
AGCACCAGCTCGTCGCGCAACACGGCGCGGCGCAGCGCGCTCTCCAGCTCCAGGCGCGCGAGCGTGCTGGCGTTCATCGCCGGCGTGTAGAACTGCATGCTGTTGCGCCCGAGCTCCTTGGCGCGATACATCGCCACGTCGGCATTCTTCAGCAGGGTCGAGGCCTGCTCCGCATCCTTGGGGTAGAGCGCTATTCCCAGGCTGGCGTTCGAGACCATTTCCCGGCCGGCCACCATCATCGGCAGCGACAATTGATGGAGCAGTTTTCTGGCCAGCGTCGCCGCATCGTTTTCGGAATCGATGTCCGACATGACCACCACGAATTCGTCGCCGCCCAGTCGCGCCACGGTGTCGACCAAACGCACGCAGGCGGTCAGGCGCTGGGCCATGGTCTGCAACAGGATATCCCCGGCATCGTGACCCAGGCTGTCATTGACCACCTTGAAACGATCGAGATCGAGCAGCAGCACCGCCACCAGGGTCTTGTCGCGTCTGGCGTGGGCGATCGCCTGATCGAGGCGGTCAGCGAGCAGGTTGCGGTTCGCCAGGCCGGTCAGCGCATCGTGACTGGCCTGGCGTTCGAGCTGGGATTCGTAGGCCTTGCGCTCGGTGATGTCCTTGATGATGCTGACCTGGTGCCTGACCTGGCCGGACTCGCCGCGCACCGGCGCCAGCGACAGGTCGTTCCAGAACAGGCTGCCGTCCTTGCGGTAGCAGCGCAGCTCCAGCTTGGTCGAGCGTTGCTCGCGCAGCGCGTTGCGCAGTTCCTCGACGCCGATCTGGTCCAGTTCCTTACCCAGCAGGAAGCGCGCATTTCTGCCCACGACTTCCGTCGCACTGTAGCCGGTGATGCGCTCAAAAGCCGGGTTGACGTAGAAGATCGGGTGGTCCGGCAGGAAGGAATCGGAGATCAGGATGCCGTCGTTGCTCGATTCGATCGCGTGCTGGAACAGGAGCATCTTCTGCTCCACCCCCTGCCGCTCGACTTTGCCGCGCAGCGACATGACGCCGTAGGCGACGTCGTCCGCCAGTTCCCGCAGCAGCGCCATCTCCTGGCCGTCGAAGGCGTCTTCGGCGCAGGCGTACAGGGTGATCGCGCCGAGCACCCTGCCCCCCGCCGCGAGCGGCAGCGAGGCCGCGGAATGCGCCCCCACCCTTGCGATGCCCTCCAACCACGGCGCGTAGCGCGGATCGCTCTGCAATTCGTGGGTGATGACCACCTGGCCGGTGCGGATGGCGGTGCCGGTCGGACCCTGCCCCAACTCGGTGTCGGCCCAGCTGACCCGCTCCAGGCTCGCGGCGAACTCGTCGTCCCAGACGCCGACCAGCGACACCGCCCGGACCGACTTGGCTTCGTCCTGCTCGGCGTAGCCGACCCAGACCCCGACGTAGCCGCCGATCGAATTGATCAGATGGCAGACGGTGTCGATCAGCTGGGTCTCGTCCGTCGTCCGCACCAGCGCCTGGTTGCATTCGCTCAACAGCTTGAGCGTCCGGTTCAGGCGCAGCAGCTCCGCCTCCGCGTGCTTGCGCTGGGTGATGTCCTCCTTGACCGCGACGAAATGGGTCAAGGTGCCCTGGTCGTCGGTGATCGGCGTGATCACCTCGTCCTCCCAGTACAGCTCGCCGCTCTTCTTGCGGTTCTGCATTTCGCCGCGCCATTCGCGGCCGGACAGGATGGTCGCCCACATCTCCCGATAAACCTCCGGCGGCGTCTGTCCGGACTGGATGATGCGCGGCGTCGCCCCGATCAGATCCTGGAGGCTATAGCCGCTCAACTGGGAGAACTTCGGATTGACGTACTCGATATTGCCTTGCAGGTCGGTGATCACCACGCTCACCGGGCTTTGCTCGACGACGCGCGACAGCTTGCGCAGGTGTTCCTCCGTCCGCTTGCGTTCGGTGATGTCCACCATCGCGCCGATCAGGCCGCCCACCCCGCCATCGCCGCGCAGGAAGGTCGCCTTGTGGAACATCACGTTGCGGAGTTCATCCGACGAATTGCGCACCACCCATTCGTAGCTTTGCCGGCCGGCCTGCCGGAACAGGGCTTCGTCCATCTCGTGGTATTTCTTTGCGATTTCCGACGGCGCCAGATCGAACACCGATTTCCCGACGAGCTGTTCCCGACTGTTGCCGGTCAGCTCCTCGAAGGCCCGATTGCAGCCCAGATAGCGCCCCGCGAAGTCCTTGTAGAACACCGGCACCGGGATGCTGTCCAGCATGGCGGCATGGAACAGCGCCTGATCGTGCAAGGCCGCCATCGCCTCGCGGTGCTGCGTGCGCAGCTCTTTCTCCTTCAGCGCGTTCAGGATCGTTCCCGGCAAACGGCTCAAGCGGTCCTTGGTCACCCAGTCGCTGGCGCCGCGCTTGATGCTCTCGGCCGCCAGTTCCTCGCCGATCGAGCCGGTGACGAAGATGTAGGGTGTGTCGGGGCAGGATTTCTGGGTGATCTCCAGGGCGGCGAGGCCGTCGAAGTCCGGCAACTGGTAGTCGGCCAGGATGATGTCTGGCTTGAAATCGTCCAAGGCGGAGATGAATGCCGCCCGGCTCTCCACCCGCAAGGCGGTGAAGGCGATCCCCTCCTGACGCAGCGCTCGTTCGTTCAGCAGGGCATCGGCGGGATTGTCTTCCAGCAGCAGCAAGCGCAGCGGGGAATCGGTCGTCTGATCGGTCATCGAGGGGCGTTCGCGAGGGTCATCGGGCATCCTGCAGCTTCTCGCGGAACTGGCGACGCTTGCCGATCCCGTCGTCGAAGAAGCCGCATTGGCCCGTGATCGGGTGCATGGACGTCACGCCGCGCCCCGAAATAGATGGGGAGATAGCTCAGGTCGATGAGGGACGACAGCAAAACGCTCATCAGCTTCCGGCTCAAGGTGTACCAGAAGTTTTTTTCGATTCATTCGTGAACTTCGAGAAAAATGGCACGCTTCCTGAATATGGCCGGTTTTTGTCCGGCGGCCAGTGGGCAATATGACTTAAGTCAGTATAGCCGGATACTGCGCCGAGTGTCACGTTGCTGAGCGCTGCCGACCGCTCCATGCCGTCGTTACTGGATCGGGTGCGAGGAGCCGAAGCCGTATCCGAATCGAATCCCAATGTCATTAGCGGTCGGCGCAACTTGGTCTCGGAGCCGGCATCCATGGCCACCGGGTGATGACCGTCGCGGCCTTCGCTGCGCGAGGCTTTTCCGACGCTGGCGTCGAAGGGTCTGCTGACCACCCGGCACGGTGGCGGGACTTTCCTCACCGACCTGTTCGATGCACCTTTTGTGGATCCGTGGTCGGA
>JAJYBQ010000263.1 GCA_021778935.1 Pseudomonadota bacterium
CCCGGCGCAAGGCATAATGCGCGCAGCGCACCGCGATTCGGTGTAGGGAAACAGCGGTATACACGACGTTGCCGAAGACGAACCGCACTGCCAGCCCAGCGGACTCGCCGGACGGAATCCCTTCGAACCGGCCAAAGTCGGTGCTCATCGGTCAAGCGGCGGCGATGACGGCCCTCCTCGTCGCACTCTGGGCCTTGACACACCGCGATTTCGGTTTCGTTCACGATGGCATCCTCTACGCCTTCCAGGCGCTTGCGCGCCTGCGGCCGTCCCTCGACCTCGACCTGTACCTCAAATATCGGTCGCAAGACAAGTTCACGATTTTCTCGCCGGTATACGCCGTATTCGTCCGGACTTTCGGACTCACGCTCGCCGGTGAGATCCTGCTGGCGATCTGCGCGGCGACGTTCCTGATCGCCGCCTGGCATCTGGCACGCTCGCTCGGTTCGCGGCGCAGCGCCTGGTTCGCGGCGGCCTTCCTGATCCTCACGGTGGGCGCCTACGGCGCGTACGGCATCTTCCGTTTTTCCGAGGAGTTCCTGACCGCGCGCTCGGCTGGCGAGGCGCTGACAGTGGTCGCGCTTGCGTTGCATTTCGCGGGCCACCGCAAGAGCGCGCTGCTGGCAATCTGCATTGCGATGGCGGTACATCCGCTGATGGCGTTCCCCGGACTGTTGCTACTGCTGTGCCTGTGGGTGGGGTTGCGCATCGGCGTCGCGGGTGCGGTCGCAGGCGTGCTGGCAGCGCTCGCACTGTCGCTGTGGGCGGCGTACGGCACGCCGCCGCTGCCCATCCTCGCGGCGATGGATCCCACGTGGCTCACGGTGGTCCGTGAGCGGTCGGCGTTCCTGTTTCTGCAACTCTGGCGACCGGCCGACTGGCTCCTGAATGCCCGTCCGTTTCTGTGCCTGACGCTGAGCGTCTGGGTGATCTCGGTGCGGCGCGTGCGGCAACTCGGCCTTGCGGCGCTCCTGGTAGGCGCCACCGGTCTCGCGATCGGCGCGATGGCCAGTCTGATCGGCCCGTCGGTACTGCTACTGCAGGGTCAGGCGTGGCGGTGGGTATGGATCACCAGCTTGCTGGCGATAGTTCTCTTGCCCGAGACGTTGATCCGTCTCTGGCGCGATGATCGCTTGGGACCGCTCTGTGCCGTGCTGCTCGTCGCCGCCTGGACTTTCGCGCCAGTCAACGGCACCGAACTTGCAGCAGCGGCCCTATTGCTATGGACGTTGAGCTCGCGCATGGAAGCGCGTCATGGACGCCACGCGCGTCAGGCGGCGTTCGGCGTCGCCGCGATCATGCTCGTGTGGGTCGCGGCGACGACGCTCGAGTACCTGCAGCATCCGATCGACACGGGCGATGCGCCGATTTGGCTGCAATTCGCGCGCGCCATCCTGGGACGCGCGATTCCGGCATTGTTGCTCGTCTGGCTGCTCGATCGCTGCTTGGAACGCACGCGTTCGGCGCGAACGGTGTTCATCGGCGCGTTCACATTGGCTGCGATCGCAGCTTACTTGCTGCCGTTCGCGGTTTTTCCGTCGATGATCATCGATTGGCCGGCGCTGCGCTCCGAATACGCCGATTGGCGGCGACACATTCCGCCGGGCGCGAACGTCTATGTGGCCGACGGCAGCGACGCGCCGATGTTCGCGTGGTTCACCCTCCAGCGCCCGGATTATCTGTCGACGACCCAATCGGCGGGCGTGGTGTTCTCGCGCTCGATCGCGCTTGCGGTCCGGCGACGCTCGAAGGACCTGAGACCCTATATGCCAGCGGACTGGCGGTTGCTCTCGTACAGTCGCCGCCCGCCGATGGTCAATTCCACGCCAGGCACGACCGTCGGGATCAAGCCGATGACTCGCCGATCGTTGATCGGAATTTGTTCCGATCCACGGCTCAACTACGTGATCGCACCAAAGAAACTCGGATTCCCGGCGATCCAGCATGAAGGTCCGGGTGCGTATCGACACTGGAATCTCTATGATTGCGCCGAGGTCAGGAGCCGTGCGCAGATCATGAGCAGTCCACCACGCACGTCCACATGAATCGATCGAACGAACCAGGAACCGTCGTAATCGCGGGCGCGGGTCCGGCAGGACTCACTGCCGCGCTCGAGTTGCTGCGACGCTCCGACCTGCGTCCGATCGTGCTGGACTACGACACGCAGGTCGGCGGGATCTCCAAGACGATCGAGTACCGCGGCAACCGGATGGATCTCGGCGGCCATCGGTTCTTCTCGAAGTCCGACTGGGTGATGCGCTGGTGGCAGTCGATCCTGCCCGTCGCGAGCGACCCGGGCGAGCCGCTGCGGATCGCGTATCAAAACGCCGCGCGCGAATTCACGCCGGATCGGACCGCGGCCGGCGCCGAGGATCGGGTGTTGCTGGTCCGCGAGCGCCTGTCGCGAATCTTCTACCGCCGGCGCTTCTTCGATTATCCGCTGAAGCTGAATGCGGCAACGCTCGGGAATCTGGGTCTCGCCGAGACGGCGCGCATCGGCGCGAGTTACCTCGCCGCGCGGCTCGGACCGCGCTCGCCCGAGACGACCCTCGAGGACTTCCTGGTGAATCGCTTCGGCGAGCGGCTCTACCGCACCTTTTTCAAGGATTACACCGAGAAGGTCTGGGGCGTCCCCTGCCACGAGATCTCGGCGGAATGGGGCGCGCAGCGGATCAAGGGGTTGTCGGTCACGAAGGCACTCGCCCATGCGCTCTCCTCGCCGTTCCGGCGCGCACGCGACACGGGACAAAAGAGCACCGAGACCAGCCTGATCGAACGCTTCCTGTATCCGAAGTTCGGCCCCGGGCAGATGTGGGAAGAAGTCGCGCGCCAGATCGCGGCGCAGGGGGGACGCGTGCTCCTTGGACGGCGCGTGATCGGCTTGCAACGCGACGGCGCCCGGGTCGCGGCGGTCGACGTGCGCAATGAAGCGGACGGTTCGATCGAGCGTTTTCCCTGCGGGCACTTCGTCTCGACGATGCCGGTCCGCGACCTCGTCGCGCTGCTCGAGCCCACCGATGAACCCTTGCGCCGGGTCGCCGCGCACCTGCCGTACCGCGACTTCATGACCGCCGGGCTCCTGCTCCGGCGGATGCGTACGACGGGCCGCGCGACCGACCGGCGCACGGCGAACGGAATGCCGCCGGACAACTGGATCTACATCCAGGAACCCGACGTGAAGATCGGGCGCCTGCAGGTATTCAACAATTGGAGCCCGGCGATGGTCGCGGACCCCGCGACGATCTGGTTGGGTCTCGAGTAT
>JAJYBQ010000264.1 GCA_021778935.1 Pseudomonadota bacterium
GGTCCTCCCGATCCGCGCTCGCTCCCCGAAGTCGGGTGCGCCGATTTCCGGAGTGGCAGCATTCTGCACAGCATCGGCGCGGTCCGCGAAGGGCGACGGCATGAATGTGGAAGATGCAGCTGCAGGGCGCCGCGCGGTGACCTTCTTGTCCGCGCCTGCGCAAATCCGGCGCCGCTTCCGCCGGGGACCCGGCAAAGGCGACCGACCGGCGTCTTCATCACGGCGTTCCGGTCGGATCCTGATCGCCTTCGCCATCGCCCTGGTCGCAGCAGGATGGTGCGAGATGACAACCTCGTGGGGGGAGGCGCGCCTGCTGTCGCGTTATGACACGACCCTGCGCTTTGCCGATGCATCCGGGCCGAGCGCGGCCATCGCGTCTCCGCGATCCGGGCCCTATGACACGAACTTCGGATATCGGTTCATTCCCCGGTTCGCCCAGCGCCTGGCGCCGGAGGGCTTTCGCATTGCTGCGCAGGCGCGCATGTCGCCGGCGATGCTGTCCATCGTGCGAATGGGACTGTATCCACCATACCGCGAAAAAGACCAGGCCGGTCTGGTGTTGCGCGATTCCCGCGGGGCGGTCTTCTATGAAGAGCGGTTCCCCGATTCGGTGTATCGAACGTATTCGTCGGTACCGCCCGTTCTGGTCCATACCCTCGTATACATCGAAGACCGGCATCTGTTGGACCTTCGCCCCGCCACGCGGAATCCGGCAATTTCCTGGAGCCGTTTCATCCGTGCCTTGTTCGACCAGGCGCGGCATCTGGTCGAGCCCGACGCGCCCACGCCCGGTGGAAGCACCCTCGCCACGCAAATCGAGAAGTTTCGGCACTCCCCCGGCGGGCGCACCGGCGACGGCGCCGAGAAGCTGCGGCAGATGGCATCGGCATCCTTATGGGCCTATCTCGGTGGTCCCGATACGATCGTGGCGCGGCAGCGGATCGTTGTCGATTATCTGAACACGGTGCCCCTGTCGGCGAGAGCCGGCCTGGGCTCCATCCACGGTCTCCGCGACGGGCTGCGCGTCTGGTACGGCCGCGATCCGCGCCGCATCGACGCGTTATTGCAGAATCCGCAGGCGGCGCTGCCGGCAAGGGCGCTGGCCTACAAGCAGGCCCTGTCGTTGATGATCGCCCAACGCGCGCCGACCGACTACCTCGCGCGCGATCCGCAGGCGCTGGACCACCTCGCCAATCGCTACCTGGTGCGCCTGGGCAGCTCCGGGGCCATCGGTCCCGCGCTCGAGTACGCGGCCTTGGCGCAGGTCTTGCGCATCGCGCCGGCGCCGAATCCTCCGTCCCCGACCTCCTTCGTGGCGCAGAAGGCGGCCACCGCAACGCGCGTCCGTCTCGCGCAGCTGCTGGCCATCCGCGATTCCTACGTTCTCGATCACCTCGATCTCAGCGCGCGCACCACGATCGATGCCTCGATCCAGCGCGCGGTGACGATGAGCCTGCGAGCGGTGACCACGCGAGCGGGGGCCGCCGCGGCCCATCTGGTTGGCCGCGACATGCTGCTGCCAGAGTCCGACCCCGCGCACATCCGGTTCGCCTTCACGATGTACGAACACGTCGGCGGCGCAAACCTGCTGCGCGTGCAGACCGACAGCGGCGACCGACCCTTCGACCTCAACCAGGGAGCGAGATTGAACCTTGGTTCCACGGCCAAGCTTCGAACCGTCATCTTGTATCTGCAGATCGTCACCGGGCTGCACGATCGCTATGCAGGTCTTGATCCGGCGGCGCTGCGCCGCGTCGCGGTATCGCCCCAGGATCCGATCCAATCCTGGGCCTTGGCCTACCTCGAGACCACGCGCGACCGCAGCCTGAAGCCGATGCTGCAGGCAGCGCTGCAGCGCACCTATTCCGGAAGCCCGCAGGAGGCATTCTTCACCGGCGGCGGGCTGCAGCGCTTCAGCAACTTCGACCCGGAGGACGACCGTGCCGCGCACAGCGTGGCCGCGGGCTTCCAGCATTCGATCAACCTGGTGTTCGTGCGGCTGATGCGCGACATCGTGCGCTATGAGATGGATCGCAGCCCCGACCTCGCGGCGCGGGTGATGCGCGATCCCACGCTGCGCATTGCCTACCTGAAGCGCTTTGCCGAATCCGAAGGCGCGCTGTTCGTGGCCCGCTTCTACCGCAATTATGACGGTCGTACGCGCCAGTCGATGGAATCGGCCCTGCTGGATCGCGTTCCCGGCGAGCCGTTCCGCAAGGCCGCGGCGATTCTCACAATCGAACCGCAGGCCAGCCCGCAGCGTTTCGCCGATCTCATGCATGCATCGCTTCCCGCTGTCGAACTCAACGACGCGCTGCTGGCGGACCTCTACCGACGCTACGCGCCGCAGCGCTTCCGCCTGGCCGATCGAGGCTTCCTGGCGCGCGTACATCCTCTGGAACTGTGGGTCGTGTCGTATCTCGTCGCGCACCCCGGTGCGACGCTGCAGCAAGCCCTGCGGGACAGCCGGGGGGAGCGCGTTCGGGTCTACGCATGGCTGTTCCGCACGCACAATCGGGCGCGCCAGGACATGCGCATTCGCATGGTTCTGGAGGCCGAGGCATACCGGCGCATCGCAGCGGCCTGGCGCGGTCTGGGCTACCCGTTCGAAACCGTCACGCCCTCGTATGCCTGCGCGCTCGGGGCGTCCGGAGACCGCCCGGCGGCGCTCTCGGAACTCATCGGCATCATCCTCGATCGCGGAATACGCTACCCGCCACGCCAGATCGAGGCGCTGGACTTTGCGGCCGGGACGCCATATGCGACGCGCTTCGTGGCGCAGCCGACGCATGGCAGGCGCGTATTGCCGTCCGCGATCGCGGACGTTCTGCACCCGCTACTGGCGTCCGTGGTGGACGGTGGTACCGGAGTGCGCCTGCGCGGCGCATACCGCCTCGCGAACGGCGACCGCATCGCCGTCGGCGGAAAGACCGGCACGGGCGATCAGCGCTACGTCGTGTATTCACGCAGCGGTGCCCTGCTCGCGTCGCGGCGCGTCAACCGCACCGCGACGTTCGTGTTCTTTCTGGGAAATCGCTTCTTCGGGACGATCACGGCGTACGTCCATGAGCCCTTTGCCGCGCACTATCGCTTTACCAGCGCCATGTCGGTGCAGCTGTTGCGTGCGCTTGCGCCGGACCTGATGCCGCTGATCTCGCACCCCGATCGGGAGTGCGTCTTGCCGCCCGAGGCGACCAATCGACACGAATTGCCACCAATGAAAAGGGCGTTAGTGACTGCCATCACTAACGCCCTTCAT
>JAJYBQ010000265.1 GCA_021778935.1 Pseudomonadota bacterium
AAAGACGGAACGCATCCACGTCGGTTTCTGGGCGATGGGCTACCTTGTTGTTTTTTTCCTGATTGCGCGCTGGCTCAATAACGTGTTCTGGCGCGACGTGAAGTAACGATTGCTGCGGTACAGCATCGCTCCGCGCACGAAAAATTTTCCCCCGGCGGGATGTGGCTCGCCGTCGGCGCACGGCGCACCTCGGCGGCGTGATGTCCCGGTCGTGTCGGATACCCGGTGGGCGCGCGCTCGGAGCAGGATCGGGCGCGAAGTCGCCCCCGGGCCGTGGTGTCTGCCGAACGATTCACCCGCCGAGCCCGGACGCCTCGTTTTGCTGCGATGCGCCATGCGTATGGGTGCGTAGCGTTCCCTTGTTGCGTCCGCGTCACACCCTGGCGAGACTACTCCCACCCAAGAAATCCGTGCATAATCCGCCACGCCTTCACCGAATGTGCGACGAAACGAGTCCTCGGTAGACAAAAAACGGGAGGCTTTGACATAGATCAGAGCCCCATAGAACTCGAAACCCGTCGCGCATGTGGTGTACCACACGCCGTTGAAGGCAAATTTCACCGGGCACGCTCGAACCCGAACCGACGTCTTCTGGCCAGGAAGGCGGTGGGGGCGGATCGACAACGGTGACAATTTATCCGGAGGAACGCAAAGTCAAATGAAGACGCGGAATCTACGCGATTGGATCAATCGCGGCGGGATGGGCTACGCTTTTTTTGCGCGGGTTGTTGCGGGGTTCGGGCGTCCCCTTGCTGCGCTCGGGCTAGCTCTGGGGCTGGGCTTGATCGCCAACACGGCGTTTGCCGGCGGCAAGGTGGAGCAACCGATCGAGTTCCCGCACGACATTCATGCGGGCAAGATGGGCATCAACTGCATGTACTGCCACACCTACGCCCGGCGCAGTCGCGTGTCGGGGATTCCTCCGCTGCGCAAGTGCATCAACTGCCACACCTACATCCCGTCGGTGCGCAATAAGCCGCGGATCAAGAAGCTCTTCCAGTACTGGGAGCAGAAAAAGCCGATTCCGTTCATGAAGGTCCACGACCTGCCGGACTTCGTGCGCTTCCCGCACATGCGCCATATCCAGCGCTTCTACTTTGAACTGCACCGCCCGGTAAAGGAAGTCTGCAGCTACTGCCACGGCGACGTCGAGAACATGACGGTGGACCAGAAAGTCAAGCCGCTGAGCATGGGCTGGTGCATCTCCTGCCACAAGAAGAACCATCCGATGCCCAAGGATCCCAAGATCCTCGCCGGTATGCGCATGATCTATCCGCGGATGGAGATGTCCACGCATCCCGAGCAGGTCGTCGAAGCGGCAGCCGGGCATGGCCCCAACGATTGCTGGCAGTGCCACAAGTGACCGAAGGAACCGTCATGGAAAACGGAAAGCACAATCCCGCAACGGTGCCGCAGGAGCAGGCGCCGCTGCTCCCGCTGCAGCGGCGGGACTTCTTGAAAGTATTGGGCTGGGGGGGCGCGACCGCCTCGCTCGGCGCCTGCGGCTTTACCGATGTCGAATCGGGCAAGAGCCACGTGTACTCCTATGTCAATCCGCAGGATTTCAACATCCCGGGTGACGCGGTGTACTACGCCTCGACCTGCACCCAGTGCACCGGGCGTTGCGGCATCCAGGGCCGCATCCGCGACGGACGGGTGCTCAAGCTCGAAGGCAACCCCGAGTCGGCCGTCTCCGGCGGCAAGCTCTGCGGTCTCGGCCAGGCGGGCGTGCAGCATCACTACAACCCGGATCGTCTGCATACCCCGATGCTGCGCAAGGGCGGCACATTGCAGACGGTGACCCTGACCGAGGCGCTTGCCGCCCTGCGCGAGCACAGCGCATCGACCCAGGACGGCCGTTTCGGCTTCCTGACCGGTCCGGTGAGCGGCCACCTGCGGGTGCTGGTCGACAATACCGTCGAAGCCTTCGGCGGCAACGGCGCCTACGTGTACGACGCGCTGGCGACCACCACCAACCGCAGCGCCTCCAAGCAGGTGCTGGGAACCGAGGTGCCGCGCTACGCGCTCGACCAGGCGGCGCTCATCGTTTCGTTCGGTTCGGACTTCATCGACACCGGCGTCTCGCCCGTCTACTACTCCGGCCGCTGGTCGCATTTTCGCCGGGCCAACGAAGGCAAGCCGCGTGGCACGCTGGTGCAGATCGAACCGCGGATGACGCTCACCGGCGCCAACGCCGACCGCTGGATCCCCATTCGTCCGGGTACGGAAGGGGTGCTGGCGCTGGGCTTCGCCAACGCGCTGCTCACGGGGATGAAGGACAAGTCCAAGGTTCCGGCGCAGATCGTCACCGTCGCGGCGGCATACGACAAGGCGCGCGTACTCAACGAGACCGGCATCCAGGGCGAGTGGTTCGATCGCGTTGTCAAGCTGATGCAGAACCGCAATCCAGCGGTGGTGCTGTCGGGCCCGTCGGCCGAAGGCCACGCCCACGGCCACGCCAACGCGCAGGCGATCCTCGCCCTCAACTGGGTGTTGGGCGCGATGGGCAACACCGTGCTCATGCCTACGGAGCAGCCCTTCCCGCAACTCGCTCCCAACGGTGGGAGCACCGCGGCCCTGCGTTCGTTCACCCAGGACCTCGCCGCCGGCAAGTTCGACACGGTCTTCGTCTACGACGCCAATCCGGTGTTTACCGCGCCGTCGTTCCTGAAGTTCAAGGACGCTTTTGCCAAGGCCGGTTTCAAGGTGGTGTTCACGCAGTATCTCGACGAGACCGCCCGGCAGGCCGACCTCGTGCTGCCGATCGATTCCGCGATGGAGGACTGGGGCACGCACGTGCCGCTGGTTCAGCCGGAAGGCGAATTGCAGTTCACGATGCAGCAGCCGTTGATGAACCGGCTTTATCCGGATGGCACGCGGTCGATCGGCGATTACCTGCTGGAGACGCTCAAGCAGCGCCGCGCCGACGATTACAAGGGGTTCCCGGACTACTACGCCTACATCCATACGGCGGTGATCGCCAACCGCAAGGCGTTCCAGGACTACAAGCTGGACTATGCGCAGCTGCCGGACAGCGACTGGCATTTCTGGACCAATGCCCTGAGCCACGGCGTACTGCACCTGCCGGACGCCAAGGCCGAGAAGGCGCCGACCGAACCGGCGGCCCTGGAGATCGATCTGGCATCGGCGAACGGCGCGCAGGATGGCGGCTATCCGTTCCATCTCGCCCCGATGTCCGGCCGCTTCCGCGATGGCCGCCACGCCAGCCTGCCGTGGATCCAGGAAACCGCCGACTCG
>JAJYBQ010000266.1 GCA_021778935.1 Pseudomonadota bacterium
GGCCCTGGCCCTGGGTGCCGGGACCGTCGAGACGACGCGCGCCGCGCTGGTCGGCAAGATCGGAGAGAACCTGACGGTGCGCCGTTTCGTGCGACTGCGCGCGCAAGGCCGCGCGGCCCAGTACATTCACGGCGGCGCGCGCATCGGCGTGCTGGTCGATGTGGGCGGCAAGGACGGCGGGGATCTCGCCGCGTTGGGCAAGGACCTGGCGATGCACATCGCCGCGGCGCGTCCGAAGGCGCTGCGCTCCGACGAGGTGGACGCCGAGGACATCGCGCGCGAGCGCTCGATCGCCCAGCAGAAGGCGGCGGAATCGGGCAAGCCCGCGGAAATCCAGGCGAAGATGGTCGATGGCGCCGTGCAGAAATTCCTCAAGGAGGTCACGCTGCTCGGGCAGACCTTCGTCAAGGACGAAAAGCTCAGCATCGAGCAGCTGCTGAAGAGCCGCGGCGCGACGGTCCACGGCTTCACGGTGTTCGTCGTGGGCGAGGGCATCGAGAAGAAGCAGACCGATTTCGCGGCGGAAGTGGCGGCACAGGCCGCCGCGGCGCGCGGCGAATAGCGGAAGGGCGCGGCACCATGGCCATGTATCGGAGGATCTTGCTCAAGTTGTCGGGTGAAGCCCTGATGGGCGAGGACGCATTCGGCATCAACCGCAATACGATCGAAACCATGGTCCGCGACATCGGCGACGTGCAGCGCATGGGCGTGCAGGTCGCCATCGTCATCGGCGGCGGCAACATCTTCCGCGGCGTCGCGCTGGGCGCCGCGGGGATGGATCGCGCCACGGCGGATTACATGGGGATGATGGCGACGATCATGAACGCGATGGCGTTGCAGGATGCCATGCGCCATGCCGGGCTGGAAGCGCGCGTGCAATCGGCGCTCCATGTCGAGCAGGTGGTCGAGCCGTACATCCGCCCGAAGGCGATGCGCTACCTTGATGAGGGCAAGATCGTGATCTTCGCCGCAGGCACCGGCAATCCGTTCTTCACCACGGATACCGCGGCGGCGCTGCGCGGCGCGGAGGTCGGCGCCGAGGTCGTCTTCAAGGCGACCAAGGTCGACGGCGTGTATTCGGCCGACCCCCGCAAGGATCCCGGCGCGGTGCGGTACGCGAGCATCACGTTCGACGATGCCTTGACGCGCGATCTGCGCATCATGGATGCGACGGCATTCGCCTTGTGCCGCGATCAGCGCCTGCCGATCCGGGTGTTCAACATCTCGCGGCCGGGCGCGCTGATGCGCGCGGTGAACGGCGAGGACGAAGGTACTTTGGTACACGCATAACCAGCAGCGGGGAAGACTCCATGACCATCGCGGAAATTCGTACGACGACCGAGAGCCGCATGCTCAAGTCGATCGAGGCATTGAAGACGGACCTGGCAAAGGTGCGGACCGGACGCGCGCACACGGGCATTCTCGACCACGTGCAGGTCGACTACTACGGATCGATGGTTCCGATCACGCAGGTGGCCAACGTCGGCCTGCTCGATGCGCGCACCCTCAGCGTGCAGCCGTGGGAGAAAAAGCTGCTCTCGGCGATCGAGAAGGCGATCCGCGAATCGGACCTCGGCTTGAACCCCGCCGCGCAGGGCGACCTGTTGCGCGTTCCCATGCCGGCGCTCACCGAGGAACGACGGCGCGATCTGGCCAAGGTGGTCAAGGGCGAGGGGGAGGATGCGCGGGTCGCCGTCCGGAATCTGCGACGCGACGCCAATCAGCATCTCAAGGAACTGCTCAAGAAGAAGGAAATTTCCGAGGACGAGGAACGACGCGCGCAGGATGACATCCAGAAGCTGACCGATCGCTTCGTCGCCGACGTCGATCGCCTCGTCGCGGAAAAAGAAAAAGAGATCCTGACGGTCTGATGGCCGCGCCGTTGGTTGGTCCGATGGCTGCGGATCGGCATCCCCATTCCGCGCGCGCGGCGGTTCCGCGCCATGTTGCCATCATCATGGATGGCAACGGGCGCTGGGCCAAGGCGCGCTTTCTGCCGCGCGTCGCCGGGCACTCCCGCGGAGTGGAATCGGTGCGCGCGGTCATCGAGGCATCGATCGCGCACGGGGTGGAGTACCTGACCCTGTTCGCATTCAGCTCCGAGAACTGGGCCCGGCCGGCGGAAGAGGTTTCGGTGCTGATGCGCCTCTTCATGAGTTCCCTGCAGAAGGAGATCGACGGCTTGATCCGCAACGGCGTGCGGCTGCACGTCGTGGGGCAGATCGACACGTTCGAGCCGAAGCTGCGCGAACTCATCCGGAGCGCCCAGGATCGCACGGCGGTGCCGGGAGACGCTGCAACCCGGCTGCACCTCACGATCTGCGCGAGCTACAGCGGCCGCTGGGACATCGTGCAGGCCGCGGCGAAACTTGCGCAGGCATACCGCGATACCGGGGTTCTGCCGGACGAGGCATCGTTTGCGCAACACCTGGCGCTGTCCTTCGCTCCCGACCCGGATCTGCTGATCCGCACCAGCGGCGAGCAGCGCATCAGCAACTTTCTTCTTTGGCAACTGGCCTACGCCGAGATCTACTTCACCGAGGCACTGTGGCCCGATTTCGGTGCCGAGGCGTTTTCCCGGGCGCTGTCCTGGTATGCGGGGCGCGAGCGCCGCTTCGGACGGACGAGCGAGCAGGTGCGGGATCCGGGCGGCGCGCGATGCTGAAAACCCGCATCTATACGGCGGCCGCGCTGCTTGCCGGCGTGATGTTCTTGGGCGCGCTCGGCATTGCCTGGCTGGTGACGGCCGCGGCGGTGTTTCTTGGGGTCGCGCTCTTCGAATGGTTGCGGCTCGCGCGTGTCGGCACGCCGATTGCCGCGGCGGCGGCGGCGATCGCGGCGGCGGCCGCCTGGTCGCTGGACCGCATGGGATTCCGGCCTGCGCCGGCGGCGCTCGCCGCGGTCGCGGGGGGCGCGGTGGCGCTCTGGTTCGCGATCGCAGGGGTGCTGGTCGCGGCGCAGCGGCGGCCGGCGGACCGCGCGATGCGGATCCCGGACGCGATTTCGATCGCCGCGGCATTTGCGCTGGGCGGGGCCGCCTGGCTGTGCGTGGCGCGGCTGTTGCACCAGGGCGCCGGCTGGACGCTTTCGGTGCTCGCGCTGGTCTGGCTGGCCGATGCCGCGGCGTATTTCACCGGCCGGTCAATCGGCAGGCATAAGCTCGCCCCGCGGATCAGTCCCGGGAAGACCTGGGAGGGCGTGGGCGGTGCCGTGGTTGCGGTGGCGCTGTGCGCATGG
>JAJYBQ010000025.1 GCA_021778935.1 Pseudomonadota bacterium
CCGCTCCACCGCAACGACCTCCAAGCCTTCGATCGCCTGCCGCGGCACGTTCGCCTTGGGGATGATCGCGCGCGAAAACCCGAGTTTCGCCGCCTCGCGCAAGCGCTCCTGCCCGCGCGGCGCCGGGCGGATCTCGCCGGCCAGGCCGACTTCGCCGAAGGCCACCACGCCGCGCGGCACCGCGCGGTTGCGCAGCGAGGAGCTGACCGCCAGCAGCACCGCCAGATCCGCCGCCGGCTCCTCGATGCGCACACCACCCACCGCGTTGACGAAGACGTCCTGGTCGAAGGTCGCGACGCCGGCATGCCGGCTCATCACCGCCAGCAGCATCGCCAGCCGCTGCGCGTCCAACCCCACGCACAGGCGCCGCGGATTGGGAACGTGCGCCGCATCGACCAGCGCCTGGATCTCGACCAACAGCGGCCGCGTGCCTTCCTGCGTGACCAGCACGCAGGAACCCGGCACCTGCCCACCCTTGCCGTCGGCGCCATGCTGCGAAAGAAAGAGTGCCGACGGGTTGGCCACGCCGCGCAAGCCGCGGTCGGTCATCGCGAACACGCCCAGTTCGTGGATCGCGCCGAAGCGGTTCTTGAACGCCCGCACGAGGCGGAACGACGAATGGCTGTCGCCCTCGAAGTAGAGCACCGTGTCGACCATGTGCTCGAGCACGCGCGGGCCGGCGAGCGCGCCCTCCTTGGTGACGTGGCCGACCAGGACCAGGCTGGTGCGGCTCTGCTTGGCCCAGCGGGTGAGCGCGGCGGCGCACTCGCGCACCTGGGATACCGAGCCGGGTGCGGAACCGAGCTGCGGCGAATAAAGCGTCTGGATCGAATCGATCACCGCCACCCGAGGTCGCTCGCGATCGAGCGCCGCCAGGATCCGATCGAGGTCGATCTCGGCGGCGATCCGCAGCGCCGCCAACCCCTTGGCTTCGATGCCCAACCGACGGGCGCGCAGCGCGACCTGCCCCACCGACTCCTCGCCGCTGACGTACAGGACCGGCACCGCGCTCCCGGCGATGGTTGCGAGCGACTGCAACAGCAGCGTCGATTTGCCGATTCCCGGATCGCCGCCGATCAGCACCACCCCGCCCTCGACCAGACCGCCGCCCAACACCCGATCGAACTCGTCAAGGCCGCTGGCCGTACGGTCGAAGCGCTCCACCGCCACGTCGCCCAGCGGCATCACGTCGGCCGAAGGGGTCAGGCCGTCACGCAGCGCCGAGGCCCGTAACGGGCCGGCAACCGCCGCCGCCTCGTGCAGCGTGTTCCAGGCATTGCAGTGGGGACACTGCCCGGACCACTTGGCGCTCGTTGCGCCGCAGGCATTGCATACATAGCGCAGCCCGCTGCGCGCCGCGCCGCGGCTCATTCCGGCCGCTCCCGCGCGCGCGCCGGCAGCCCGCTCAGCAGTTCATACCCGATGGTCCCCGCCCGCTCGGCCACTTCGTCGACGCCGATCCGCGCTCCCCACAGCTCCACGGCATCGCCGCAGACCGCCGATGCCATGTCGGTGAGATCGACGGCGATCATGTCCATCGATACCCGGCCCACCAGGGAAACGCGCGCACCGCCCGCCGCGCTCTCGACCCAGACCGGGGTGCCGTCGGGCGCCGAACGCGGATATCCGTCGGCGTAACCGCAGGCGACGATCCCGATGCGGCTGGGCCGCCGCGCGATCCAGCGGCTGCCGTAGCCCACCGGCTGCCCCGGCGCCACGTCCCGTACCGCCAGCAAGCGCGAGCGCAGCCGCATCGCCGGGCGCAGGCCGAGGTCGGCGGCGGCAATCCCGGCTGCCGGCGACGCGCCGTAGAGCGCGATTCCCGGTCGCACGAATTCCGTACCGGCCCGGACATCGCCAGGCGCATGGAGGAACAAGGCCGCCGAATTCGATACGCTCCAGGCTCCGGTCCATTCCGGAATCCGCGCGCGCAAAGCCTGCCATTGCGATGCCACCGACGGCGCCGCCCCGTCGCCCGGCGCCGAGCCACCCCCGCCGTCGGCGTTGGCGAGATGGGTCATCAACGCGTCGATGCGGACGTGCCCGAGCGCGGCAAGGCGATCGAACGCCGCGCGCGCATCGCCGGCGGCAAAGCCCAGGCGATTCATGCCGGTGTCGAACTTGCAGTAGACGCGCACCGGCTTGGCCGGACGCAGGCGCTCGATCATCGCGATCTGCTCGAAGCCGTGGACGACGACGGTGAGATCGAGCTCCGCGACCGGCGCGAAGTCACGGCGCTCGAACACCCCTTCCAGCAGCAGGATCGGCTTGCGCCACCCGGCCGCGCGCGCACGCTGCGCCTCATCGGTTTCGAGCAGCGCGAGGCCGTCGGCGTGCGCGAAGGCCTGCACGGCGTTTTCGATGCCGTGGCCATACGCGTTGGCTTTGACGACGGCCCAGATGCCACGGCCGCCCGCGCGCGCGCGGGCCTGCGCGAGATTGTGGGCCATCGCCGAACGATCGACGAGGATTTCCAGGGGACGGGACGAGGACAACGCAGGCACGGCGGAAGAAGGCAACGCGGGTGTGCAAGAATAACCCCTTTTTCCTCCTTTTTCGGGAGACTTGGCATCAACCCGTTGCATCGCGGTTTCTACACCGTCATGGCCGCGCAGTTCTTCTCCGCGCTGGCCGACAACGCCATTCTCATCGCGGCCTTTGCGCTGCTCGAAGAAACGCATGCCCCCGAGGCAATGCGGCCGATGCTCAAGCTGTTCTTTTTCTTTTCGTACGTCGCGCTCGCCGCGTTCGTCGGCGCGTTGGCCGACTCGCAGCCGAAAGGGCGGGTGATGTTCTTTGCCAACGCCGTGAAATTCGTCGGCGGCGTGCTCATGCTCGCGACCCCGCACCCGCTGCTCGCGTATGCGGTGATCGGATTCGGTGCTGCGGCGTATTCCCCCGCCAAATACGGCATCATCACCGAAATGCTGCCGCCGGAGCGGCTGGTCGCGGCCAACGGGTGGATCGAGACCCTCACCATCGGCGCCGTGGTCTTCGGCGCATTGTTGGGCGGGGTCCTCGTCTCGACCCGGTTCGCCGCGCTCGCCGCGCCCTACACCGCGACGCTGCACTGGTCGGTCGCCCACATGGCCATCGGCCTGGTGTGCCTGTTGTACGGCGTGGCCGCGCTCATCAACCTGGCGATTCCCGACACCGGGGTCCGCTATGCCCCGCAGCAGCACACGCCGGCGAAGCTGCTCGCGGACTTCGGCCATTGCCTGCGCGTGCTGTGGCGCGACAGGCTGGGGCAGATCTCCCTCGCCGTGACCACGCTGTTCTGGGGCGCCGGTGCGACGCTGCAACTGCTGGTGATCGCCTGGGCCAAGGATGCGCTGCACCTGGGACTCGCCCGCGCCGCGATCCTGCAGGCAGTCACGGCAATCGGGGTGGCGATGGGGGCCATCGCCGCCGCGAGCGCAGTGTCCTTGCGCCGCTCGCTACGTGTGCTGCCGGTCGGCGTGATGATGGGGGGAGTGGTCGTGCTCGTTGCCCTGGTCGATTTCCGCGCCTTCCCGGGCGGCGGCATCCATATCGCCGGAGTCGCCATCGACTGGGCAATCCTCGCGGCGATCGGCCTGATGTTGCTCGTGGGCGCGATGGCGGGGTTCTTCGTGGTGCCGATGAATGCCCTGCTGCAGCACCGCGGCTACGTCCTGCTATCGGCAGGACACTCGATCGCCGTGCAGAACTTCAACGAAAACCTCGGCATCCTCGCCATGTCGGGGATCTATGCTGCACTGCTCTCCCTGGGAATGTCGCCCCGCGCAAGCATGGTCCTGTTCGGCGTGTTCGTGTCGGCAACCATGGCGCTCGTGATCGTTCGTCACCGCCAGAATCAGCGCCGGTTCGATGCGGAAGCGCTCATCGGCGATTCCCATCACGGACTTTGTTCGGAATAGACGCGCCGGGCGAGGCACAGATCCTCCCAGGCCTTGGCCTTGTCGCCGGGGGTGCGCAGCAGATACGCCGGGTGATAGGTGACGACGACCGGGATTCGCAGGTCCGCGCGCGCGAACTCGTGGGCGCGCCCGCGCAGCGAGCCGATCGAAGCCTCGGTCTGCAGCAAGACCTGCGCCGCGAACCGGCCCATTGCGACGAGAATGCGCGGGCGCAGCAGTTCGATCTGCCGCAAGAGAAACGGCGTGCAGCGCGCCACTTCCTCGGCGTCCGGATTGCGGTTTCCAGGCGGCCGGCACTTGATCACGTTGCCGATGTATGCCGCCTCGCGGTGCGACCAGGCGCCACCCGGCGCGCGGCCGAGCCCCGCCGCGGCCAGCATGTTGTCGAGGAGGCGCCCCGCCTGACCCACGAACGGTTCGCCCTGCGCATCTTCTTCCGCGCCCGGGGCCTCGCCGACGAACATCCACCGGGCGTCGCGGCGCCCCACGCCGAAAACGGCCTGCGTACGGGTGCGGCACAGCCCGCAGGCGGTGCAGGCGTGTACCGTCCGCTCCAGATCGTCCCAATCCATGGCGTCGACGCCCGCGATCGCCGCCGGCGGCGGGGAATCTGGCCACCGCGCGGCAATCGCGCGGTCGGTCGTTCCGGCCACAACCGATTCCGTCGGCACGGCATACCCGGCGGCGGCCCCACGTTCGCGCCAGACCGGTCCCAGGCCCAGGGCCTGCGCCAGGCGAATCTGCTCCGGGCTCCAGCACCGGGTCACAACCGCACCCGCATCACCAGCGCATCCTCTCTGCCGTGGTGGTTGGGGTAGTAGCCGCGGCGGCGCCCGATCGTCCGGAACCCATAGTTGCGATAGAGATGCAGGGCGGCCGCGTTGCTGGGACGCACCTCGAGCAACATGGTTGCCGCACCATACTCGCGCATGGTCTGCGCCATCCAGTCGAGCATCCGTGCGCCATGGCCTTGCCGTTGATAGGGAAGATCGACGCCGAGATTGAGCAGATGCGCCTCGTCCACCGCCAGCATCGCCACGGCATAGGCGATCACCGACACATCGCCATCCTCCAGCATCCAGGCGCTGTAGCCGGAGCGCAAGGCATCGGCGAAGTTGCCGGGGGTCCACGGAAACGGATAGATCCGCTGCTCCACCGCCATCACGTCGGCAATCCGTTCGGGCGTGAACGGCACGAAGCGCCCCGGGTCGACCACCGATCGGGGATCGGCCGCATGCCGCATCCGCGCATTCATGCGGCGCCTCCACGGGCACCGCGTTCGACAACCCGTTCCGCCGCCCGCTCTGCCACCGTCTTGGCAACCTGGTCGCGGACGTAGACGGGCAACGCCTGCTCCGGAGCCACCCCCAGCCCCGACGCTGCGGCCCGCTGCGCCCAGCGCGCAATCGCCTCGGCATCGCCGCAGGCCTCGCACAGCGGCGGCGGAGAACCCGGAGCCCATTGCGCAGCGAGCCAGCGCGCGTCACCGGCGACCGCGTCGACACGCGCCCGCGCGACCCGGCCCGGCAGATCCTCCAGATCGCACAGGAAGGGAGGCTCCACCTCCCGCCAATCGAGCCCGCTGCCTTCCAGCACCGCCGCATACGCCTGCCCCATCCGCGCATCGATCGCGCAGAACAGGCGCGACGGCCCCGACCGGTCCGGCGTGCCGGCATCGGCCGCCACCGCCAATGCCAGCAGGCTGCTGACCGCAAGCGCCGGCCTCTCGCGCGCCCAGGCCAGGCCCTGCGCAACCGTGCACGCGACGCGCACGCCGGTGAAGGACCCCGGCCCGGCACCAAACGCAAACGCGGCGCAGTCATCGACCGTCAGACCGGCGTCGCGCAGCACCGCATCGACCTGCGGCAGCACCTGTTCCAGATGGGTATCGCCGACCGCGCCGCGACGGACGAGCACGCGTGCGCCGTGCGCGACGGCAACCGAGCAACGCGCGCCGCCGGTGTCGAGCGCAAGGACGGTCGGGGTGGCGGAATGGGACATCCGGCGATTATCGCGCCGAACCATCCCGACCCGGAGCCCACCGCTGCTGGGCGCGGATCTGTTCCCGCAGAACCTTGCGCTGCGCGGGCGTCAGATCGCCGGCCGCGGCGCCGTGGCCGTTGGCCGCAGCACCGGGGGGCGTCGTGCCGCCCAACTCATTGCGCTGTTCCTGGCTCCATCGGCGGATCGACTCGCGATCGGAGGGCGCGAGATTCCCGGCATTGCCGCCGCTCGCCGGGGTTGCCGATCCGGGTGGAACGACGCCCAACAGCCCTGCTCCCCAGGTTGCCGGCAGCACAGCGCCCAAGCCGATGCACAGCAGCACCGGTGCCAGCCACAGGCGCGGGCCGGGGACACGATGCAGGCGGCGGCGGGCGCAGGGAAAGGCCATCGACGGTTCGAACGAATGCGGCACGGTACGGCGCTGGAACGGCAAGCATCGCACACCGGAGCGGGGAATTCTGTAACATTTTGTGCTCCGATGCGATGGCAAAACCGCGCACCCCTTAGTATTCGCAGCGCGATGGACAAGCCCGCTTCCTTCAAAATCCTCGTCGTCGATGACGACCAGCGCCTGCGCGATCTGCTGCGCCGCTACCTCGGCGAAAACGGATTCACGGTGTCGGCGGTGGAATCGGCACAGGCGATGAGCAAGGTCTGGCTGCGCGAGCGCTTCGACATGCTCATTCTCGACCTGATGATGCCGGGCGAGGACGGCATGTCGGTATTACGCCGCCTGCGCGAAGGCAACGACGACACACCGGTCATCCTGCTCACGGCCAAGGGCGGCGATGTCGACCGCATTGCGGGACTCGATACCGGGGCCGACGACTATCTGCCCAAGCCCTTCAATCCGCGCGAATTGCTGGCCCGGATCCACGCCGTGCTGCGTCGCAAGGCGCCGGCCGAAGCGCCGGGCGCTCCGAGCCAGGAGCCGATGCGGATGGAATTCGGCGCGTTCTCGTTGGACCTGGCCACGCGCACCCTCACCAAGTACGGCGAGGCAGTGCCGCTGACGACGGGCGAATTCGCGGTGCTCAAGGCGTTCGCGCGCCATCCCCGGACACCGCTGTCGCGCGAAAAGCTGATGGAAATGGCGCGGGGGCGGGAATATGAAGCCTTCGACCGCAGCCTGGACGTGCAGATCTCGCGCCTGCGCAAGCTGATCGAACCCGACCCCGGGAAACCACGTTACATCCAGACGGTATGGGGACTGGGATACGTCTTCGTGCCGGACGGGACCCCGTAACCGCCGTCGCTCGTGCCGTTCGTCGCAAAACTCCGCTCACCGCCGCTCTTCTGGCGGACGTTCCTGCTCATCCTCTCGCTCGAACTCCTCACGATGGCGGCAGCGGTCCCGGCCATCCGCATGGCCGAGCGCGAGCCGCGCGCGCACCGGCTGGCGCAGCAGCTGATCTCGCTCGTCGAAACCACCCGCATTGCGCTGGTGTACTCCGACCCGCAGCGGCGCGGCGCGCTGCTCTCCGCGCTGGTGGAGAATGAGCATGTCCGCGTGCTGCCCCGCGATCCGACCGACGAGGTGCTGCCGCTGCCCGACGGCCCGCTCCTCAACCTCTCCAAGCAGGATGTGCGTCGGGCGCTCGGCGCGGATACGCGCTTCGCTTCGCGCGTCAACGGCGTGCGTGGATTCTGGATCAGCTTCTCGATCGACGGCGATGCCTATTGGGTGTTCATCGACCGCGACATGCTGCGTCACACGCTCGGCTATGGCTGGCTGGCATGGGCGGCGGTGGCGTTTTCGATTTCGATGGCCGGCGCCGCGCTGTTTGCGCGCCACCTCAACCGCCCGCTCACCGAACTGTCGCGGGCCGCGCGCGACCTCGGCAACTGGAAGATTCCGCAGCCGCTGCCTGCCGACACCGGTCCCGTCGAAATCCGCACCCTCAACCAAAGTTTCAACCGCATGGTGACGGACCTGAAGAAAATCGCCAGCGACCGCGCCGTGCTCCTTGCAGGGATTTCTCATGACCTGCGCACACCGCTCACCCGCATGCGGCTCGAAGTCGAGATGAGCGGACTACCGGCGGAAACCCGCGACGCGATGACGTCCGATCTCGACCAGATGGACGACATCGTCCGCCAGTTTCTCGACTATGCCGTCCCCACGCCGCAGCGGGAGCCCGAACCGGTCGATCTCTCCGCACTGGTTGCCGAGGCGCTGGGCCGCGCCCGCCTCGAAAACGTCCGTGTCGTCGAACGGATCGCGACCGGCGTCGAAATCCCGGGATACCGGTCGGAGATCCTGCGCGCGATCGACAATGTCCTCGCCAATGCGCACCGCTACGGACGGGATGCGTCCGGCATCCTGGCCCTCGAGGTCACCCTGGCGCGCGAAGGCGCCGAGGCCGTGCTCACCATCGCCGACCATGGCCCGGGAATCGCACCGGAAGAAATGGCGCGGCTGGTGCGGCCGTTCGAGCGCGGCAATCCTGCGCGTTCCGGCACCGCCGGCGCCGGTCTCGGACTCGCCATCGTGGCGCGGGTGGCGGCGCTCCATCATGGGTCCCTTACGTTTTCCCCGCAGGCGCCGCACGGCTTGCGGGTGGAAATCCGCTTCCCCGACGCGCTACACTAGGGGACTTTCCGCAGCTCGATTCGCAGCGCGATTCCGCCATGGCACCTGCATCCAAAGTGAAGATCATCCGGACCCCCGCTCGGGCCCCGTCCCAGCTTCACGCCTCCGCCGCGTCCGCGCATCCGCAGCCGAAGTACGCGCTGGGTGCGGCGACGATCATGGTCGGCGCCTCGGTCAATTATTTTGGTGACCGGCTCCTCGGCGTGAAACTCGAGCTATTTCACGGCATCTCGACGTTCAGCGTGCCGTGGGGCATCGATCTCTTCCTCGTTCCGTTCATCGTCGGCCTCATCGTCGCGTGGATGTTCGGGCGCGGCGCCAAGTGGCTGGCATACTTTCCGGCGGCGATCGTGCGCGTCATCGGCTATATGGAGTTGAGCTACGGCTTGGTGCCGATTCCTCCGGACAATCGCCTGATTCCGATGGGGTGGTGGGGATTTTTCCTGATCCTCGCGGTCGAGTCCTGCGTATTCGGGGGCATCGGCGGCGAGGTCTTCGTCCGCAGGATCTACCACCGCAAGCAGCAAGGCACGACGGCGGCGGCGGATCTTCCCAACCCCTGGATCCCGCCGGCGCCCACCCATCCGAACGGGCCCGAAGACCCGGCCAACCGCTAGTTTTTCCGGCATCCCGTTTTTCTTCCGCAAGGGCAATCCGCAAGAATGGCTCGGAACGTAGTTCCCCCGACTCCCGAAGAGCGCTCGCGCCGCGCGCGCTTTCTGCATGCGACGCTGATCACCTGCATCGTGCTGGCGTTCGTGGGCGGCAGCATCCACGTCGTATTCCTGGGGTCGACGCGCATGGGCCAGATGCGCGACAAGGCGACCTACGATCTGCGCGATGAATCCCGGCACGAGCGGGCAGCGGGCGAGGACATCGACATCCACGAGAAGAACGAGAAGCTCGCCAAGCTCGGGGAGACGGAGCGCGCCTACAGCGTCGGCGAGGTGACCAACATGCTCTCGCACGAGCAATGGGTCGAGCTCGACTCGATGGTGACCATTCCGGCCGGTACGTTCGAGATGGGCACCAATTTGCCGCGGGGCGATGCGCAGGACAAACCGATGCACAAGGTCTACCTGCCCGAGTATCGGATCGACAAGTACCTCGTGACCAACGTGCAGTACGCCCGCTTCCTCGCCGCCACCGGACACCGCCCGCCGTCGAACTGGAAGGACGGCAAGATTCCCGCCGGCGAATTGCTGCAGCCGGTCACCATGGTCGACTGGTTCGATGCCGAGGACTATGCGCGCTGGGCGGGAGAGCGGCTGCCGACGGAAGCGGAATGGGAAAAGGCCGCGCGCGGCACCGACGGGCGACGCTGGCCCTGGGGCAATGTGATGGAACCGGCGCGGCTGAACACCTATTACAGCGTCGGGTCGACGACGGACGTCGACCACTACAAGAACGGCGTGAGTCCCTACGGCGTCTTCGACATGGCGGGCAACGTCGAGGAGTGGGTCCAGGACGACTTCCTGCCGTACAAGGGATCGCATGCTCCCGCCGAAATCTTCCAGGGACGTCTTGCCGAAGGACAGACCCCCGAGGACCGGGACATGAAGATCAGCGAGTTCGTCCCCATCTACAACCGTCACTACAAAGTGCTGCGCGGCGGCTCGTGGAAGAGCGACCCGTTCTCCACCGCGACCTACCACCGCAACTACGACTGGCCCAATTACATGTCGGACTTTTTCGGATTCCGTTGCGCCACGGGCGCGGGCGGACCGCGGCGAGACCTCGATGCAAATCAATAAAGTTTTGCGGCACTGCGCCACCGCGGCGCCGGGCGCCGCGCTGTTTCCGTCGCCCGCATTCGCGGCGGTCAACAGCTACCGCTTCATGCACGTCACGATCAACACGCCGTGGCACATCTTCCTGTTCCTCATGGTCGGGGTGTTCGCCCCCTTCATTCTGATGATCGTGCTGATGTGGCGCTACTCCTTTGGCAAGAAGAAGCCCCAGGCCCCCAACCCGAGCGCGCGACAAGCGACGGAAAAATGATGCTGCAGAAATGGATTGCGACGCTGCTGCTGGCGTTCGCCGTGGGTGCGATGTCCTGGATGATGCCCTCGCCCGCCTACGCGGCCGGCTCCCCCACCGACCAGCAGATCATGAGCGGATTCTCGCCCGAGGTCCAGAACCAGAACACGCTGGCGCCCCGGGTCGTGAACTCCAACAATGACAACACCCGGCGTTTGGTGATGTTCGCGCTGGCGGTGCCCCTGCTCGTCTTGCTGCTGATCACCGCGGGGCTGGGAATCTCGATGGGCCTGTACGGCAAGGACGTGTTCCTTCCGCACCTGATTTTCGCCGGACTGTCGGTGACGCTCGCGATCGCGCATGCGATCGTGGGACTCGTCTGGTTCCGACCGCATTTTTGAGCACCCTGCCAAGGCGACGGACAGCGGCTTCGACCACAACGGTGCTTGCGGTGGCAACCCCGGGAGCAGTTCGTTTCGGGACCGGCACGGGGCTTCGCCCATGAACGCGGCTGCGGCGCTTCTGTATTTCGTCAGCGGCGCCACGGGGCTTTGCTATGAGGTGCTGTGGGCGCGGATGATATCGGCCCAGTTCGGCGCCAGCACCTTCGGTATCGCCGCGACCGTCACGGCGTTCCTGCTCGGCCTGGGAATCGGCAGCGTGATCGCCGCCCGGGTCGGCGGCACAACCCCCGGCTACGCCCTGCGCGCCTTCGCCCTCCTCGAAGGCACGGTCGCCCTCTATGCCCTCGCCCTGCCGGCGATCGTTGCCCTCGGCGCGCCCCACCTGGAAGCGCTTGCGCCGATTCTCGGTTGGGGATCGTGGTCGGCGCTGCAGGGCGCGATCGCCGTCGTCCTGCTGGGCCTGCCGGCCGCCGCCATGGGGGCGAGCTTTCCCATGATCGTGCGCGCGCTGCCGGCCACCCCGGCGACACTCGGCCGCATCTACGGCATCAACTGCCTCGGTGCTGCGTTCGGTGCGTTGGGTAGTTTGTTCCTGCTGGAATCCCTGGGCTGGTCGAACGCGCTCTACGCCGTCGCCGCCACGAGCGTCGCAGTGGCCGCCGGTGCCGGGATGCTGGCCACCCGCGTCGCGCGACGCGGCGCCGCGGGAGATGCCGATCGGTCATCCGGGACGGACGCCCGCGCATCGTCCCTACGGCCGGGGTCGGAAGCGGAGCCGGGGCCACGCCGCGGAACCGTCCGCCTCACCGACCAGCTCACCTATGCGGCCGTCGGGGCCGCCGCCCTGCTGCTCGAGCTCGGCTGGACCCGCCTCTACGGCATGGTCATGCTCCGCACCGAGTATGTCCTGGCGATCGTTCTGGCGGTCTACCTGCTCGGCACGGCGATCGGCAGCCTGGTTGCCGCCCGCGCCGTCACCCATCCGACCGCATCGGTCTGGCTTGCCCGCCTGGTGCCGCTCGCCGCCGCATCGGGCATCCTTGCCGGGCTCTGGGGCCTGCCGGCGTTTTCGCTCTGGATTCAGCGTGCCCATTTCTCGTCGTTGCGCGAGGCGCTCGCCCTGCAGGCGCTGGCGCTCTGCGCCGGGATGCTCCCCACCACCGCCGCGCTGGGCGCATGGCTGCCCTTGCTGGCGCGCCGCAGCGCGGGCGGCAACGCCGTGCCACCGAATGCCCAACGCGACGCACGCACCGCCGCCACGCTCTACGGCGCCAACAGCCTGGGCGCGGCGATCGGTGCCGCGCTCACCGTCACCGTGGCGATTCCGGCGATCGGCACCACCGCCTGTGTCGCCCTGGCCGCGGTCCTGCTGCTCGCGCTCGGCGCCCAGCTCGGTGCGCCCCGCACCGCATTGGTCGCCCTGCCCTTCGCTGCACTCGCCGCCTGGCCGGTGCACCGCTTTCCGCCACCGGCACGCATGCTGAGCGATCCGGCAATGGTCGCCCGGGAACGCTACCGCTATGAGGACGCCCTCACCTTCAACCAGGTCGCAGAGGGCACCGACGGCCAGCGCGTCCTGCTGACCGATCTGCAGCACATGGACGCATCGTCGGATCCCGCCGCGGTAGCGATCCAGGCGGATCAGGCGCGCCTGCCCCTGCTCCTGCATCCGGCGCCGCGCAGCATCCTGTTCCTGGGCCTGGGCACCGGCGTTTCGGCCAGCGGCTCGCTGCCCCATCCGGCCCTCGAGCGCACCGCGGTCGAAATCTCCCCGGGAGCGATCGCCGCGGCAAGGACCTGGTTCGCACCGGTCAACGGCGGCGTCATGGACCGGATGCGGGTGGTGCACGACGACGCGCGCCATTTCCTTGCTGCGCAGACCCGCCGCTACGACGTCATCGTCGGCGATCTCTTCCATCCCGATCTCGCCGGCATGAGCAACCTGCTTTCCGTGGAACAGTTCCGGCGGGCGCGCGACCACCTGGCGCCAAACGGCGTCTTCGCGCAATGGATCGCCCTGAACCAGTTCGACTTCCCGTCGCTCCAGACGGTGCTGCGCAGTTTCCGGGTGGCATTTCCCGATTCCCAGCTCTTCCTCGACGGAATGCACATGGCGCTGATCGGTACGGTGCAGCCGCTGCGCGATGCGCCGGCCATGGCGGCGAACCTCGCCGCGCTGGCGGCGACCGCGCCGGCCGACGCCGAGGCCGCAACCGGCGGAGAGGGTGCTGCCACCTGGCTGGGGCGCTACTGGGGACCGATCACCGCGGCGATCGCGCCCCCGAACGGGCCGGTCCAGAGCGAATCGCGCCCGGTCATCGAATACCGCCTGCCGCGGTTGCGCTACGCCCAGCAGCCGCCGCTGGCCGGCGTGCTGCGGGCACTGCTGCGACTGCGTCCATCGGCAGCGGCCGCAGCCGCGCTGCTGGACATCCCGCCCACCGCGCGCACGGATTTTCTTGCCGCGTATGCCGGAGCCGGGTTCGTGACCCGCTCCTGGATCGCGGCCATCGCCGGCGATACCCCTGCGCAGGACCAGGACACCCGGCAGGCGTACGAGGCCAATCCGCGCGACCGCTGGGTTGCGCAAGCGGTTGCCGACGAAATGCTTGCCGTTCTGGAGGAAAATACCGTGGTTCCCGCGCCCGATGCCGGGGCCGCGGCACAACCGGCGTTCGACCGCATCCGGACGCAACTCGACCGGATCCTGCAGGTCGATCCGGATCATGTCGCAACCCTGCGTGCGCTGTGGCATCTGGAACGGGCGAGCGGGCATCCGGCCGCCGCCCGCGTCGCATTCGCGCGCCTGCGCCGTGTGGCGCCGCTCGATCTGGAAGTTCGGAGTACGCTTCAACGATGACACAGCCTCTATCCCGATCCGCGCAAGACGCGTTGCGTGCCATTCCGGTCAAGACGATCGGCGCCGCCAATGCCGAAGGACCTCTGCCGCCCACCCACTACCACCTGCGGCGGCGGCTGGTCCAGGCGTTTTCCCTGGCGCTCATGGTCGTGATTCCGGTCACCGGCCTGTTTCGCTTCGATCCGATTGCCGGCGCGATGATGGTGCTCGATCGGCAGATCTGGTTTTCGGATTTCTTCCTCGTATTCGGCCTCTGGTTCTGCGTCGCGACGGCCATGGTGTTCCTGTACTCCCTCGCGGGAGCGGTGTTCTGCGGCTGGGTGTGTCCGCAGAACAGTATTTCCGAATGGGCCAACTTCCTCATGCGCAAGCTGCTCGGCCGGCGCGCCGAGATCAGCATCGACGACGGCGCTCCGGTGCGGGTGACCGCATCGAAGAATCGCGCCGTCAACTGGCTCACGCTCGGGATCGGCTACCTCGCCGCATCGATGGCCATGGCGCTGCTGCCGATGCTGTATTTCTGGCCTCCGGGTTCGGTGTGGTCGTTCATGACGCTGCACTCCGACCCGTCGATCAATTGGTCGCTGTACTGGATCTACGGGGTGTTCGTCCTGATCATCCTGCTGGACATCACCATCCTGCGCCACTACTGGTGCCGGTTTGCCTGCGTCTACCGCGTCTGGCAGCACTCGTTCAAGACCCGCCAGACCCTGCATATCGCCTACGAGAAGGCCCGCGCCGCAGATTGCGAGGGCTGCAACTATTGCGTGACGCAATGCTTCATCGACCTCGACCCGCGACGCACCGACATCTACGACAGCTGCATCAACTGCGGCGAATGCGTCGACGCCTGCAACCGGATGCATCAGAAGCACGGGGTCCCGGGCCTGCTGCGATTCGAATTCGGGGAACGCCAGGGTGCCCCGGCGGCGGCTTCCGCCCGGCCGCGCCGCGGCCGCCCGGGTTCCGCCACCCCGAGCCGCAGCGCGGAATACAACCTGATGGGACGCGCCCGCTGGGCCTTCCCCTTCACCGCCCTGGGCCTGGCGATGTTTTCGTGGGGGCTATGGACCTACCAGCCCTACCACCTGTCGGTGGATCACGGCGCCGCGGTCACCGCCGGGCGGATGGCACCGACGAGCTACAAGATCGCAGTCGCCAACAAGCGCTATCGCCCCGAGTCGGTCCGGATCTTCGTCCATGGCCTGCCGGCGCAGGATTACCGCTTGAGCGCGACCGAACTCGACCTGGGGAACGTGCAGCACAAGGCGGTCACACTGACCATTTCCCCCACGCTCCGCCACGGACTCTACCCCATGCAGATCGAAGTGCGGGCGCAGGACGGATGGGTCGGGCGCTTTTCGTTCGAACATTTCGCAGGATGAGGAACCGCGGTGCGGAACCGCCACCGGAGCAGCGATCATGAATACACCCACCCAATACGGCGCCAGGACGGAAAACCGGAGCGATCTCGACGAAACGGACCTGCCGGCAGAGCAGGTCGATCACCCGATCGATCCGAAGTGGGGACACATCCCGCAGGACAACTTCGGCTATGACAGCGACCAGCAGCGTCTGGCCACCCGGGGGCTGGAAGATTGGGAACTCATCACCAAGATCCCCGAGTCGCAGCGGCGGGTACCCTACTGGTTCATCGGCGTGGTGTCGGTAGTCCTGCTGGTCGGGATCGGCCTCGGCT
>JAJYBQ010000267.1 GCA_021778935.1 Pseudomonadota bacterium
GGTGAAAGATGCCTAGTGTATCGATCCCGCGATCTCTTCGACAAACCGCCGCACATGCACCCGCCAGTCCGGCAACTGCAGCCCGAAGGTCTCCTGGATCCGCGTGTTGTCCAGGCGCGAATTCAAGGGCCGGGCGGCCGGCGCGGGAAACGCGCTTGCCGCGACGGGAAGGATCGCGTCCGGCGCGACGCGCAGCGGCACGCCGCAGGCGCGGGCGGTTTCGAGCAGGACCGCCGCGTAGCCGTGCCAAGTGGTTTCGCCCGACGGAACGAGGTGGTAGGCGCCGGAGGGAAACCGCCCGGCGTCCCGATGGATCGCCAGCGCCGCCACGTCCGCCAGCAGTTCGGCGCTCGTCGGAACGCCCCAGGTGTCGGCGACGACCTTCAGGGAATCGAGCGTTCTCGCCCGCTCCAGGATCGTGCGCGCGAAATTTTTCCCCCGCGCCGCGTAGACCCAGCTCGTGCGGAAGATCGCGTGGCGACAGCCGCTGGCGCGGATGGCCGCCTCACCGGCCAGCTTGGTGCGGCCGTAGGTGTTGAGCGGTGCCGTCGCATCGTCTTCGCGATAGGGCGCGGTTCCCTGGCCGTCGAACACGTAATCCGTCGAGTAATGCACCAGCAGCGCCCCGGACGCGGCGGCCGCCTGCGCCATTTCGCCCACCGCATCGCCGTTGATCCGTTGCGCGCGGCCGGGCTCCGATTCGGCGCGATCCACGGCCGTATATGCGGCGGCGTTGACGATGACATCCGGCGCCTCCCGTTCCAGGATCGGGCGCAGCGGCCTTTCGAGGTCGCCGTCGGCGTGGCCGAGCGCGGTCAGGGTTCCCAGCGGGGAGAGGGCGCGTCGCAATTCCCAGCCGACCTGGCCGTCGGCGCCGAAGAGCAGGATTTTCATGGGGAGGTAGGTCGATGAAAGGAGCCGGTCACATACGCCGAGGCGTGCATCCGCTAGTATTGCGCATTTTCCGATGAGTGATCCCGCATTCGAGTCCAAGATCGTCCCGCGTGCCGCCTTGGCGGCGCGCGTGGCGGCGTTGCCGCGGCCCGTCGTGCTCACCAACGGCGTGTTCGACATCCTGCATCGGGGGCATGTGACCTATCTGGCCCGCGCCCGCGCCCTCGGGGCGAGCCTGGTCGTCGCGGTCAATTCCGACGACTCGGTGCGCAGCTTGGGCAAGGGGCCGGACCGGCCGCTCAACGGCGAGGCCGATCGCGCCGCCGTTCTCGCCGCGTTGGAAGCGGTGGATCTGGTGACGATCTTCGGCGAATCGGTGCCGTTGCCGGTGCTGGAGATCGTGCGGCCGGAAATCTACGTCAAGGGCGGCGATTACGACGTCGACGCGACGCCGGAGGCGCGCCTCGCCCGCACCTGGGGAGCGCGCACCGTCGCCATCGCGTTCGAGCACGAGCGCTCGACGACGGGGTTGCTGAAGAAGATCCGGGCGGCGGGAAACACCGACCACCCTCTCCCCCATCGGGGGAGAGGGTCAGGGTGAGGGGGGAGCGGGCACCGGAATTTTGTTTCCACCCTCACCCCCGCCCTCTCCCGTACGCGGGAGAGGGGGCAAGACGGCAGGCCGACCCCGCCGATACGGACCCATCTCCCGTGCGCCGGAGATGGGTGATCGGAGATTTACAACGAGGACTATTCCATCATGATTTTCGTCACCGGCGGTGCCGGTTTCATCGGATCGAACTTCGTCATCGACTGGCTGCATCCGCAGCGGGCGGCGGCCGACGAGCCTGTCCTGGTGCTGGATGCGCTCACGTATGCGGGCAACCTCGCCAACCTCGCGTCGGTGCGCGCGCATCCCGGCCTGCAGTTCGTGCGGCAGGACATCTGCGACAGCGCGGCGGTGCTCGCGCTGCTGCGCCGGGATCGTCCGCGCGCCGTGGTGCATTTCGCGGCCGAAAGTCACGTCGACCGGTCGATCCTCGGCCCCGGCGAATTCGTGCGGACCAACATCGAGGGAACCTTCGCGCTGCTCGAAGCGGCGCGCGCGTATCACGGCGAGTTGACCGGCGCGGAGCGCGATGCCTTCCGCTTCCTGCATGTTTCCACCGACGAGGTCTACGGCTCGCTGGGCGAACACGATCCGGCGTTCACCGAGACCACGCCCTACGCGCCCAACAGCCCGTATGCCGCATCGAAGGCGGCGTCCGACCATCTCGTCCGGGCCTATTTCCACACCTACGGCCTGCCGGTGCTCACGACCAATTGCAGCAACAATTACGGGCCCTTCCAGTTCCCGGAGAAGCTCATTCCGCTGATGATCGCCAATGCGCTGCAGGGTAAGCCCTTGCCTGTGTACGGCGATGGGCAGAACGTGCGCGACTGGCTCTACGTCGGCGACCACTGCAGCGGAATCCGCCGGGTACTGGCGGACGGCCGTGTCGGCGAGACCTACAACATCGGCGGGCGCAATGAGGTGCGCAACATCGAGGTCGTGCGGCGGATCTGCGCGGCGCTCGACGAACTGCGGCCCGACGGCGCCGGTTCGTACGCGCGGTACGTCACCTATGTGAAGGATCGGCCCGGCCACGACCGGCGCTATGCGATCGATTGCACGAGGATCGAGCGCGAGCTGGGGTGGCGACCGGCGGAATCGTTCGAGACCGGCTTGCGCAAGACGATCGCCTGGTACCTGGACCATGCGGACTGGGTGGCGGAGGTCACATCCGGGAAGTACCGGGAGTGGGTGGCGTTGCAGTACGGTGGCGCGAGCTCGGCGTCCCCGACCGCCGGACGAGCGGGATAGGCTGCCGGGCGGGCATATGCAACGGTCGGAGGGTTCATGAACCAGATTCCACGCCGCAAAGGCATCCTTCTTGCCGGCGGCTCCGGCACCCGGCTGTACCCGGTGACGCAAGCGGTCTCGAAGCAACTGCTGCCGGTGTATGACAAGCCGATGGTGTACTACCCGCTGACCACGCTGATGCTCGCCGGGATCCGGGACATCCTCATCATTTCGACTCCGGCAGACACGCCACGCTTCGAACAACTGCTGGGCGACGGCGCGCGCTGGGGACTGAACCTGTCGTACCGGGTGCAGCCGAGCCCCGACGGGTTGGCGCAGGCCTTCCTTCTCGGTCGCGACTTCGTGGGTGCGGACGACACCGCGCTGGTGTTGGGCGACAACATCTTCTATGGCCACGATCTGGTCGTGCAGTTGCAGCGCGCCAACGCGCGG
>JAJYBQ010000268.1:0-340 GCA_021778935.1 Pseudomonadota bacterium
GACATCGTCGAGGAGATCATCGGGGAGATCGCGCCGCCGCGGCCGGGCCTGGCCTCCGGGGCGGTCCGCTGGGGTCCGGCAGGCGATGCGGTGGTCGACGGCAGCATCTCGCTGCGCCTGCTCAACCGGCGGCTGGGCATCTCCCTGCCGCTCGGCGGCCCCAAGACGCTCAACGGACTGTTGCTGGAACGCCTGGAGCAGATTCCCGACGCCCCCTGCTGCGTCCGGTTTCCGGGATGCGCGGCGGAGATCCTTCAAACCCACGACCAGGCGGTGCGCAGCGTTCGGCTGATCCGCGTTCCGGCGATGCCCGGTGCACCGGAAACACGGTAAGTTGGCG
>JAJYBQ010000268.1:350-3162 GCA_021778935.1 Pseudomonadota bacterium
GCTGCTCGGCAATCCGCATCGAATCCGCTAAATTCCGGGGTTTGCGCGGCCATCTCCTCGGTTCGCCGTTGGCGGAACGGGGCTATAACAGCCGCGAGACTCTGTCACCGAACCCATGTCCGCGGCCACTCAGCTCAGCCCCGCAGCCGGCGCCCTTACGGGTCTGGCGCGTGCGCTCGTGCAGCAAGGAAAGCTGCGCCCGGACCGGGCGGAGGCGCTGGCACGCAAGGCGACCCAGAGCAACACCCAGTTCATCGATGAACTCGTCGCCGTCCGGGAAGTGACCGGACTCGCGCCGGCGACCATCGCCCGGTTCGCCGCCGACACCTTCGGGCACCCGCTCCTCGACCTCTCGGCGCTCGACGCCGACCAGTTGCCGAAGGACACGATCGACCGGAAACTCGTCGCGGGCCTGCGCATCCTCGCCTTGCGAAAGCGCGGCAACCGCCTTGCGGTCGCCGTTTCCGACCCGACGAACACCCAGGCGCTGGACCAGGTCAAGTTTCAGACGCAGCTCGCGCTCGACATCGTCGTCGTCGAGCACGACAAGCTGCTCCCTCTGATCGAAAAAAGCGCGCAATCCGCCTCGCAGGTGATCGAGAAGCTGATCGACGACGACGTCAGCTTCGATGACCTGCTCGCGGAAAACACGGCCGAACCGCAGACCGACGATTCCTCGACCGTCGAGGTCGACGACGCGCCCGTCGTCCGCTTCCTGCAAAAGCTGCTGCTCGATGCCATCGCCGAGGGCGCATCCGACCTGCACTTCGAGCCCTACGAGAAGTTCTATCGCGTCCGCTTCCGGGTCGACGGCATCCTGCGCGAGGTATCGCAGCCGCCGCTCGCGATCCGCGAGCGCCTGGTGACCCGCATCAAGGTCGTTTCGCGGCTGGACATCTCGGAGAAGCGCGTGCCCCAGGACGGCCGCATGAAGCTCGCCCTCTCGGGACAGCGCGCGGTGGACTTCCGGGTCAGCACGCTGCCCACGCTCTACGGCGAAAAGATCGTCATGCGGATCCTCGACGCCTCGCAGGCCAAGCTGGGGATCGACGCGCTGGGCTATGAACCGGACCAGAAGGAGTTGATGCTCCAGGCCATCCGGCGGCCGTACGGCATGGTCCTGGTCACCGGCCCGACCGGCAGCGGGAAGACCGTCTCGCTCTACACCTGCCTGAACATCCTCAATCAGCCGGGGGTCAACATCTCGACGGCAGAGGATCCGGCGGAAATCCAGCTTGCGGGCATCAATCAGGTCAACGTCAACGAAAAGGCGGGGCTCACCTTCGCCAATGCGATGCGCGCATTCCTGCGTCAGGACCCCGACGTCATCATGGTCGGCGAGATTCGCGATCTGGAGACGGCGGAAATCGCCATCAAGGCCGCCCAGACCGGCCACATGGTGATGTCGACGCTGCACACCAATGACGCCCCCGCGACCCTGGTGCGACTTGCCAACATGGGCGTCCCGGCGTTCAACATCGCGTCCTCGATCATCCTCATCACGGCGCAGCGCCTGGCCCGGCGCCTGTGCAGCTGCAAGCAGCCCGCGCCGGTCGACAAGGATGCGCTGCTCGCCGCCGGCTTTTCGGAAGCGGATCTCGACGGATCCTGGACGCTGTATCACGCGGTCGGCTGCGACCGCTGCAAGGGAAGCGGGTACAAGGGCCGGACCGGCATCTACCAGGTCATGCCGATCTCGGAGGCCACCCAGCACCTCATCCTGCACGGCGCCAACTCGATGGACATCGCCCGCCAGGCACAGCAGGAAGGCGTGCGCGACCTGCGGCAGTCGGGGCTGCTCAAGGTGAAGCAAGGAATCACCACCATCGACGAAGTGCTGGGATGCACGAACGAATGAACGAGGGAGTGTCATGGCAACCGGTGTGATGGCCCGGCGGGATGCGGTTCGCGAGGCGATATTCCTGTGGGAAGGGCGGGACAAGAGCGGGCGCATCGTCAAGGGAGAGATGCGCGCCGGCGGCGAATCCGTCGTGGCCGCATCGCTGCGGCGCCGCGGGATCCTGGCCACCAAGATCAAAAAGCAGTCGCTGCCGCGGGGGCGCCGGATTTCCGACAAGGACATCACCCTCTTCACGCGCCAGCTCGCCACGATGATGCGCGCGGGGGTTCCGCTGATGCAGTGCTTCGACATCGTCGCCCGGGGGCATTCCAACCCGGCGGTGGGGCGCCTGCTGTCGGACATCCGGGCCGACGTCGAAACCGGAACCAGCCTGAACCAGGCGTTCCGGAAATACCCGATGTATTTCGACGCCCTCTACAGCAACCTCGTCGCCGCGGGCGAGCAGGCGGGGATTCTGGACACCTTGCTCGACCGTCTCGCCACGTACCAGGAAAAGACCCTGGCGATCAAGGGCAAGGTCAAGAAAGCGATGTTCTATCCGGTGACGATCGTCCTGGTCGCCATCCTGGTGGTCTCGATCATCATGATCTGGGTCGTGCCGTCCTTCAAGCAGGTGTTCACGAGCTTCGGCGCCGACCTGCCCGCGCCGACCCTCATGGTCATCGCGATGTCGAATTTCTTCGTGAAGTACTGGTACCTCCTGCTGTTCGGGAGTCTCGGCTTCGGATATTTCCTCCGTCAGGCCTGGAAGCGGTCGACCGCGGTCCAGGCCGCGGTCGACCGCATGCTGCTGCGGCCTCCGGTCATCGGTCCGCTGCTGAAGAAGTCGTCGATCGCGCGCTGGACCCGCACGCTGGCGACGACCTTTGCGGCGGGTGTTCCGCTGGTCGAAGCGCTGGACTCGGTCGGACCGGCCGCCGGCAACGCCGTCTTCAAGGAGGCGACGCGGCA
>JAJYBQ010000026.1 GCA_021778935.1 Pseudomonadota bacterium
AGCGCCGCCGCCGCCGGCACCAAGGGCCTGCAGCGCACGCTCGGCATCGTCGAGCCGCCGTTGATCCCCCTGGAGTTCCGCCTCCGCCGCCCGCACGCCTTCCTGGGCTGCCTCGGCGTCATCAACCGCCTTGAAGAACGCCGGGCCCTTGTTCGGCAAGGGCTCGGGCATCGTCGCCGCCAGATCGCTGTCGATCGCCACCGCCTCGGCGGCGTTACGGCATCCCTCGATGTTCTCCGGCTCCGCCTGCTTGCCGCACCAGACCATCTCGTCCCGCAGCACTTGCTCGTCCTTCAGCAGGAAGTCGACGGATACATCCTTGTGACGATGCCCGCCGCACGCGGCGAGCAGGGTGCCGGCAGCAATCATCACGGCGAATCGGCGCTTCATGAGAACCTCCCTCGGCCTTGCATCGACGGCCCATGCCGGCGCCTGCCCGGCGCAGCGATCCCGGCAGCCGTCGCCGATCCGGCAGCGGTTGCCTCTTTCATGCGACCGGCGCCGCCTCGGATCGGTTCCCGCCGGCCATGGGATTGGGCGTCGGCATGGCCGATGCGGGTCAAGTCAGGGCGTCGGCCACCAACTGCTGCGCATCCGCCACGATCCGGCGCAGATGATCCGCGCTGGTGAAGCTCTCCGCATACAGCTTGTAGATATCTTCCGTTCCGGACGGGCGGGCGGCGAACCAACCGTTCTCGGTCGTGACCTTGAGTCCGCCGATCGGCGCATCGTTGCCCGGCGCGCGCGTGAGCTTTGCGGTGATCGGTTCCCCCGCCAGGGTATCGGCCACCACGCGCTCCGGCGACAGCTTCTTGAACGCGGCTTTCTGTACGGGATCGACCGGCGTATCGATGCGCACGTAATGGGACGTGCCGTGTCGCTCCGCCAGTTCCTGGTAGTACCGACCAGGATCCTTCCCGGTGACGGCGGTGATCTCGGCCGCCAGCAATCCGAGGATGATGCCGTCCTTGTCGGTCGTCCAGACCGTACCGTCCCGACGCAGGAAGCTCGCGCCCGCGCTTTCCTCCCCGCCGAAACACAGGCTGCCATCGAGCAAGCCCGCCGAGAACCATTTGAACCCGACCGGCACCTCCACGACCCGACGCCCGAGGCCCTGCACGACGCGGTCGATCAGCCCGCTCGACACGAGCGTCTTGCCGATCGCCGCCTGGTCCGACCATTGCCGGCGGTGGGTAAGCAGGTAGTGGATGGCGACGGCGAGGAAGTGGTTGGGGTTCATCAACCCCATCGAGGGCGTGACGATGCCGTGGCGATCGACATCGGCATCGTTGCCCCAGGCGATGTCGAACCGATCCTTGAGCGCAACCAGATTGGTCATCGCGTAGGGGCTCGAACAATCCATGCGGATCTTGCCGTCATGATCGAGCGGCATGAATCCGAAGGCGGGGTCGACGTCCGGATTGACCACCTCGATGCGCAAGCCGTAGTGGCGCGCAATCGGCTCCCAATAGCGAACCGCCGCCCCGCCGAGCGGATCGACCCCGATGCGCAGGTTCGCATGGCGGATCGCCTCCATGTCGACGACGCTGCCCAGCGTCGCGATGTAGGGCGTCATGAAATCGACCTGCGCGATGTTGGGCATCGCCATGGCCTGCCTGTATGGAACGCGGCGGACGCTCCGGTTACCTTCCGCCATCAGCGCGTTCGCGCGGTTCTCGATCCAGCCGGTGACATCGGTATCCGCCGGCCCGCCATGCGGAGGGTTGTATTTGATGCCGCCGTCCGTGGGCGGATTGTGCGACGGCGTGATGACGATGCCATCGGCGCGCGCGGCCACCGGGTCCGCATTCGCGGCGAGGATCGCGCGCGAAATGACGGGGGTGGGGGTGAACCCGGGCGTGCCTCCATCCTCGCGCTGGATTTGGGTCAGGACGCCATTGGCGGCCAGAACCTCGATCGCCGTCCGCTGCGCGGGCGCCGACAGGGCATGCGTATCCCTGCCCAGAAGTAGCGGGCCGACAATGCCCGCCTGGGCACGATATTCGACGATGGCCTGGGTAATGGCGAGGATGTGTGCTTCGTTGAAGCTGCCGAGAAAGGCGCTTCCCCGATGACCGCTGGTGCCGAACGCCACGCGCTCCCCGGGCTCGGCGAGGTTCGGGGCATTCCGGTACGCCGCCAGCAAGGCGGGAATGTCGGTGAGGCTCGAGGGCGGGGCGGGATGGCCGGCAAGGGGATGGGGCATGCAATACCTCTCGTCGCTGGGAATGGCGTAACGCAGGGGAGGGCAGGGCCCCTCCGCAGAGTCGATGCGAAACAACGCGTTTCGATTGTACGTCGCAGCTTCGTTGCTGCGGTTCCAACCAACCGATCCCGCACATGGCACGACATTTGCTTGCCTTGGTTGTCGGTGCGGCGACCGGCCGCAGCGTATCGGTTCCCAGGAGGAAACAACCATGCAATGGACGAACTGGATTCTCGGAAAACCCCGGCGCGGCAAGTCGGGTTCGCGAAACGGCACAAAATCCGAGCCATCGAACGCAAACTATCTTCTGGCCGGCGTCTTTTCGCTGGCAACCTACGGCGGATTCACGGCATTGGCCTGCGCGAGCCCCCTGCCGACGGAGACCGCGGACATGCAGGACAAGACCGGCGCGCCGCACGCGAGTGCGGGATGCCGAGCGCTGGCAGCGTTCTACGCCGGGAAGGCCGAGGAAGCGCGGAAATGGGCAGCCGCAGACCGCGTGGCGGCGAGGGAGTACGCCGACAGCGGAAAACCGGCGAAAGTCTCCAAGGCTGCGGCGCTGCGAGCGCTTGCCCGAACGGACGAACGCAGGGCGGTGCAATACGCGTCGCTGGCGCTGCAGGTCCCATGACGGTGCGCGACGCGCGACGCCGGTGCAGGATCATTCGCCGCAAGATGCGCGCGACCATCGCATCGGGGACGATTCCGATCCTGCCGTCCGGCCTGCGCGTCGGATTGGTCCCGAAGTCGCTCACCCCCTGGCCCGCGCGCTGACCAACCAGGCGCGGGCCGGAACGGCCGATCCGTCGGCCGCCATGAAATCGCGATAGAACACGACCAGATCGGCGTGGATCGCGGCCCGCATCGCCGCAACCGATGTCGACGACGCGCTCGCCGAGATCCAACGCCGCGCGCGCCATCAAGGCTTCGCCGAGCGGTTGCACCCGGCGGAAACCCCGGTCGCCTCCGTCCTGGCATGGAAGTTGCTTGACAAACCATCGGTGCATGTCATTCATGAATCGGAGGGCAACATGAATCGAGGAATGATCGCGATGCTCGCGCTCAGCAGCGTGCTTGCCGTGGGCGGGAAAAATCACAAGAACCCTGCGACGGAGTCGCTGATCCACGACGAGCAGGCGCTGCTGGACGAGATGACCTGGTGCGGCAAGCAACGGGATCCCGAATCCATTCACGGCTGCCGCAACGCCGGGGACGCGCTGGCGACGATCGCCGCGCTGGGGCAGTGAGGCCGGGGCAACGGTGCATGGGGCGCGCGCTGTGCATCGGGGCAGTGCAGCGATGGGCAGAATGGGTTTCTTGGAAAAATCGGGGGTGCATCATGAACGCACGAGCGTGCATGTGGGCGGCGAAGGAGGGAATGGTCCCGCGCTCGGACATTTCCCATGAGCGCATGGTCGAGGCGCTCGACCGCAGCGGCCTGGTCCACGGATGGAGCCGACCGCAGGTCGACCACTTGGCTGAGCTTGCGGCATTGCGGATCTTGTCTCCCGGCGTGCACGGCGACGACCGCCTGGACGATGCATCACGCGACGGACTGGCGATCCTGCTCGATGGGGATGTCGAGATCGACGCGACGATCGAGGGTGAATCGTTTTTCCTGCACCTGCAGACATGCGGCGACGTGGGCCGCGCAGCCAGTTTCTCGGGCGGCGGCACGCTGCGGATCCGCACCCGTCTGACGGCGCGGCGCAAGACCACCATGCTCCTCCTGCAGCGGTCACGCCTCGAAGGCGTGCGGGGACTCCCGCCCGTGCTGATGCAGCGTCTGCTGGGCAACCTGGTTCTCCACGTCCACGGCATCGCCCGGCGCAGCTACGCCGACACCGAGCAGTTGCGCCAATACCTGTTCGGGGCCGCCGCCGCGACGCCGTGAACGATCGTTGGCCGCGCATGCCGATCGTCGAGCGCGGCGATATGGTCCGCGGCGGCTCGAAGGGTCAGCGTCCTGTCACCACCCCGGTGAGCAGATTGGGAACGTAGTGACAAGCGGAGTTCGGCGATGCGTGCCCGCCCACCATCTCGACATGCTCGCCGACACGAACGTCCATGCCTACAGGGACGAGAACCGGCACCCGCACATTCGGAGGTGCGGCGTCCGGATGAAAAAGTGCACGCAGGTTGTGGACATACGCCGGATCGATCCGTCCGTTGGCGAACTCCTCGGAACGCGGAATGAGCGCCATCGCTTCCGCCTCCGACAGGAAACCCTCGATGCGCCCTGCGACTGCGGCGGGCGGGTTGAGCGCGACGCGCATCGGACTGCCCGCACCGCAGTTCTGGTCTGCAGCCGCGATCTCGCTGGTGAGCCCCTCGTCGACGGATTGCAGAGCCTCTCGAGCGATCGTTTGCACCGCTGCCGACGATTGCTGCGTTGCGGGGGTCGACACGCGGTCTGCGCGGCTCGATCCCCACGGCGGATCGAGCAGATACAAACCCGTGCAGATCGTTGCTCCTAGCAATGCAAGCTTCCATCCTGCAGAACCTCGCCAGAGCAGGCTGGCGCTGCCGGCCAAGGACTTCTTGGGGGAAAAGCGATCGTCCTTCATGAGGATCGTTCGGTCTGCGGGCACTCGACCGGCTTGGCCACGACCCCGTCAGCGCCTTCGATCAGCGCCACGCATCGTGCGCCCTGCTGCTTGGCACTGATCAAGGAATCCGCAATGGATTCCTCGATGGCGCGGACGAGATCGCGTGACGATGCCGCGTCTGCAAGCTTCTCTTGGCGGCGCATCATGCGGTAGAGCAATTCCGGATCGATGCCCTGATTCCCGACCGCAAGGCCGTATCCCTGAATCATCTGCTCGATCTCCAGCGCCGTGACCCGTGCCACATCGAGACCGTAGAGGCGGGAAAACACGAAAATCCGGTCGATGCGGTTGAGCAATTCGGGGGCGAATCCTGCCTCCTTCAGCGCGTTGGTTGCCGCCCGTCGCATTTCGTCGGGATCGTGTGCATATTGCCGACGGATGTCTTCCAGCGTGTCCGGTGCGGCATTGGTGGTCAGGATGAAAACGGCCCGCGTCGTGGGGATCTGGCGTCCATCGGACGCCTCGGTGACAAACCCGTCGTTCCAGGCCGTCAGGAATTTCTTGTGGATTTCCGGATCGGCCTTCTCGATCTCGTCGAGAAGTACCACGGCATCCGGAGTGTCGCGCAATCCGCCGGTAAGTTTGCCGTAACTATCCGATCCGACATACCCCTTCGGTGAACCGAAAAGGACGGTGGCGCCCATGCCCCGTGAAAGTTGGGTCATATCCAGATGCAGCAACTTGCGATGCAACTCCGCGGCGAGTCGCTTGCCAAGATACGTCTTGCCGGTTCCCGGATACCCGGAGAACAGAAAGACGCCCACCGGCTTACCGCGTTGCTGCAGGGCCAGGCGCCTGCGGATCTGCGCGGCGAGGTCGTCGCAGATGGCATTCTGTCCGATCACACGGGATTTCAATGCATCGGCCAGGGCTGCCGCATCGATGAACACCGCATCGGCATCCTGACTCATGCGGCCTTCGAGCGCCGCGCGATTGGTGAGTCGGTCGAGTACGTCCATCATCCACCTCCTGCGTACGATCCACGCCGGCAGACGGCCGGCACCGGCAAGCAGCCCGAACGCCACGATTATCCAAAAAAATATCGCCAGTGCGAGCAGTCCGCCTTGCCATGCCATTGCGAAGGCTGCCAGAGCCGATGCCCGGTTCGCAAGATTTCCTCGGTAATGCCACACCGTCTCGGCCAACGCGATCGTCAGCGTGACGAAAAACAGAAATGGCAGAATGCGATTGATTAGCGTCGTCGTTCGGCCCATGAATTTCCACGCTCAATTTTCTCGGGACTACCGCCTATGCGGCGCTGCGCCCTGTGATCGGTCACGCAAGCGCCCACTCCGCCGACAACGACTCCGCCTGCCGCAGCACCGTCTCCGTCGCCTCCTCCTGCCGGTCCGGCGGGTACTTGTACCGGCGCAGCAGCGTCTTCACCATCACGCGGAGCCGCGCGCGCACCGCATCCCGCTTCGCCCAATCAACGGTGACGGAATCATGCAGCTTTTGCGTCAACTCGACGGCGATCTTCTTCAGCGTTTCGTCGCCGAGTTCCCGCACGGCGGCCTCGTTGGTCGCAAGGGCATCGTAGAACGCCATCTCGTCGTGGTTCAGGCCCAGTTCCTCGCCGCGTTTCGCGGCTTCCCGGAACTTCTTCGCCATCGCGATCAGTTCCTCGATGATCTGGGCGGTCTCGATGGCGCGGCTGCGGTAGCGGGTCAGGCTTTGCTGCAATAGCTCGGAAAACTTCGCGCTCTGCACGACGTTGGTCTGGAAGCGGGACTGGATTTCGCCCTTGAGCAGGCGCTCCAGCAGCTCCACGGCGAGGTTGCGCTCCTTCATGTGGCGCACGTCGTCGAGGAACTGGTCGGAAAGCAGCCCGATGTCGGGGCGCTTCAGGCCCGCGGCGGCGAAGATGTCGACGACTTCGTCGCTCACCACCGCGCGGCTGATGATCTGGCGCAGGGCGTGTTCCTTCTGCTCGTCGGAGAGCTTCTTGTCGGATTCGCCGTGCTTGGTGATGGCGGCTTTCACCGCCTGCAGGAAGGCGAGTTCGTCGCGGTATGCCTTGGCTTCGTCCAGGGTGCAGCACAGCGCGAAGGCCTGGGTCGCGGCGAGCACGGTGTCGGCATAGCGCTTCTTGCCGTCCTCCAGTCCGAGCACATGGTTGGCGACCGTGGGCAGCAGTTGCCAGGCGCGGGTGCGGAACTCGCGGTACTCGACGCCGTGCAGCAGGTCGTGCAGCACGCTCATCTTTTCCTGCAGGACGGCGAGCGCTTCGCGGGCATCGATCGTCGGCCGGCCGCGTCCCTTGGCCTGGGTGTAGTCGGCGAGCGCCGCCTTGAGTTCGTTGGCGATGCCGATGTAATCCACCACCAGGCCGCCGGGCTTGTCGCGGAAGACCCGGTTCACCCGCGCGATGGCCTGCATCAGGTTGTGCCCGCGCATGGGCTTGTCGACGTACATCGTGTGCAGGCAGGGCGCGTCGAAGCCGGTGAGCCACATGTCGCGCACGATCACGAGCTTGAAGGGGTCGGCGGGGTTCTTGTAGCGCTTTTCCAGGTTCTTGCGCACGTCCTTGGAGTAGATGTGGGGGCGCAGCAGCGCCTTGTCGGCGGCGGAGCCGGTCATCACGACCTTGATGGCGCCCTTTTCGGGGTCGGGATCGTGCCATTCCGGGCGCAGCGCCACGATCGCGTCGTAGAGGTGGACGCAGATTTCGCGGCTCATCGCCACGATCATCGCCTTGCCATCGAGGGACGTCAGCCGGTTCTCGAAGTGCGCGACCAGGTCGGCGGCCACCTGCTGGATGCGGGGCGGGGCGCCGACCAGCTTCTCCAGGGCGGCCCAACGGCGCATCCGGGCGAGCTTGGCGGCGTCGCCCTCGTCGCCCTCGGTCAGCGCCTCGAACTCGTCGTCGATGGCGTCGGTCTCTTCTTCCTTGAGGTCGAGCTTGGCGAGGCGACTTTCGTAGTAGATCGGCACCGTCGCGCCGTCCTTCACCGCCTGCTCGATGTCGTAGACATGGACGTAGTCGCCGAACACGGCGCGGGTGTCGCGGTCCGCGAGCGACACCGGCGTGCCGGTGAAGGCGACGAAGGTCGCGGCGGGCAGCGCCGTGCGCAGGTGCTGGGCGTAGCCGTAGCGCACCAGGGTTTCGGTGGCGCCGGCGGCTCGGGACGGAACGCCGGAATCCGCGGCGAGGAGCGCGGTGGCGCCGTTGGCGGCATCGCCTCCCGTCTTCTTCGCCGGAATCAGCCGCGCCTCGAAGCCGTACTGGCTGCGGTGCGCCTCGTCGCAGATCACGACGATGTTGCGGCGCTCGGAGAGCACCGGGAAGGCGTCCTCGTCCGCCCCCGGCGTGAACTTCTGGATGGTCGTGAAAATGATCCCGCCCGAGGGGCGGTTGGCAAGCAGCCGGCGCAGTTCGGGACGGGTGTCGGCGCGGACGGGGGTTTCGCGCAGCAGATCCGTCGCGCCCGCGAACACCCCGAAGAGCTGGTTGTCGAGATCGTTGCGGTCGGTCACCACCACCAGGGTCGGGTTGCCCATTTGCGGGTGGGCCATGAGCTTGCCGGCGAGGCAGGTCATCTCGATGCTCTTGCCCGCGCCCTGGGTGTGCCAGACCACGCCGCCCTTGCCTGCCTTCTCCTTGGGGCTTTCCGGCCGGGAGGCCGCCAGGACGCGTTCCACGACGGCCCGCACGGCGTGGAACTGGTGGTAGGCGGCGACCTTCTTGACGATCTCCTTGCCGTCGTCCTCGAAGAGGATGAAGTGGCGCAGATAGTCGAGCAGGACGTCGCGGCGGAATGCACCCCGGACCAGGGTTTCCAGCTCGCGCATCGGCCCCAGGGGATCCGTTTCCGCGTCGGCGATCGTGCGCCAGGCGAGGAAGCGCTCGCGGTCGGCGGTGAGCGCGCCCATGCGCGCGGCAACGCCGTCGGAGATCACCAGCAGGGCGTTGGCGAGGAAGAGGTCCGGGATGTCCTCGCGGTAGGTCTGCAACTGGTTCCAGGCGGCCCAGATGTCGGCATTCTCGTCACCCGGATTCTTGAGTTCGATAACGACGAGCGGCAGGCCGTTGACGAAGAGCACCACGTCCGGCCGGCGCGTGTGCTTGAGGCCCTGGACGGTGAACTGGTTGACCGCCAGCCAGTCGTTGGCGGCAACCTCGTCGAAATCGACCAGGCGGACCCGGCCGCCGCGGGTTTCGCCCTCCCTCTGGAATTCGACCGGCACGCCTTCGGTCATCCAGCGGTGCATCTGGCGGTTGGCCTGGACGGCGCCGGGAACGTTGGGATCGAGCACACGGCGCAGCGCATCGTCGCGCGCGCCCTGCGGAATTCCAGGGTTCAGGCGGGCGATCGCACCGCGCAGCCGGTGGACGAGGACCACGTCGCGATAGCGGTCGCGCTCCGTGCCGGGGCTGCGGGCGTCGGGCGGGGAGATGTCGGGGCCGTGGGCGAGGGACCAGCCCAGGTCGGCCAGCCACACCAAACAGGCTTGTTCCAGGTGGTCTTCGGTCAGCAGGGCAGGCATGGCACGGGGCCCGGTCGCCCGCCTGCGGCAACCCCGGAAGTCATGTGGTTTGCAAGCCGGGTCCGGGCTGCCATGGAATCGTTCCGAATGCTCAGTACAGGTCCGGAACGCTCCTGCGCGGCGGCGGATTCGCGCGGCTCGGATCCACGTCCGAAACCAAAACTCCGCGAAGCGAATACCAGTTCGCGATGCCCATCCGCCGGTTGGCCTGCTGCACCGCCCGGGCAGCGCGGTTGCCGATGCGGATGACATCGACCATCCGGGCGATCCGGTCACCGGGGATCTGGGGGGTGGTTTTCGCCATATTCGTCTCCCTATGCCGTCTGCCGAAGCAAATGGCCCCAAAGCGTTTCGTCCATTATGTCACCGATGTTTTCGCGCCAGCCGGATGCGATCGTTTCATAACCGGATTCCCCATTGAACACCACCATCCAGTCATCGGTCTGCCCGCGATAGCGTTCCAGGAAATTCACAAGGGAACGGCGGTAGCGCCGGCGCACGTCCGATTCCGGTACGTCGTGTCCGCCCGCAATCACCCGCTGAGCGATCCGCTGCAAACAAAGCCCCACGGAATCCAGGTACACCAGTACCAGCGAAATCGAGTACCCCCGCAGGCGCGCTTGCCGAAGGTGTTGCTCCAGACTCCTCCCCGGCAAGGTCGTCCGCACCCAGATAACGCAAGCGGTATTCATGCGCATAGGCACGCGCGAGCGTCGTCTTGCCTGCCCCGTTTGGGCCGCCAACGATGATCAGACGCGGAGGTTCGTTCATGCCAGGACACTCTCGGCAGCTTCCAACGCCTCCGGAATGCGCAGACTCCCGGAGATGAGGCGAGGGAGCAGCGCATCGCGAACGCCGCCAAGCGCGCGCATAGATTGCTTGGCGGCCACGATACGGTTGTACAACGGCTGACAAAAAGCACCGAACGCGCGAGCGACATCCGGTGTAGGAACGACGATGCGGAATCGGTCGATGTCAGCCTTACCCAAGTGAATGACGGTGGTCGCGGTCTCGGTCGCCTCCACGTGTGCAAGCGGCGCAGCAATTGCCGACATCACGAAGGCAGCGGAGTGGCCATTCGTCGGTGCGAACATGCAAATCCGCTGATTCATCCAGGCGACCTCGCCGCCCCACAGGTACGCGCGGAACTCGCCGTCCATGCCGACCACGATGTCGCCTGGCCGAATCTTGCAGCCTTTCGGATGCACCTCTAGGGTCCACACCCCCGGCGCCTCATCCTTCAAATCCCGAATCCGCACCAGCGGCAACCCGTTGCCATCGGTGTTGAACCGCTTTGATGCAAACGGAGCGCCGTAGCGCACATCAGCAACTTGATAAACGTCACCGACTCGCCACCCCTTCGGAATCGGCCCCAACTCCGACTCCTCGAACTCGCTCGGGAACAGCGCCGCCGTTGCGGCATCCATGCCTTCCGGCTCGCGGCCTTCGGCCTTGGCGCGCACCGGGTCGAAGTCGATGAACCAGCTCTTGAACAGGGCTTGGGCGATGGATTCGAGGGTGGCGTTGGTTTGGCGGAGGAGGTCGATGCGATCGTCGAGTGCCGATAGAAGGCGAGCCGCAGACCGCCGCAAACCCGGCTCGGGGCAGAAGAATTGGTATGCGGCAACCGACTGCCAAGCGACCCGCTGTCGCCCAGAGGTTCCTTCCATTCGTCCAATGGCGTACTCACGGAACGAGGGGTCGCGGCAGAGGTAGTAGATGAAGTCGTTGTCGGCCGGGTCACTTCCAGATAAGACAATGAACTCGGTTGAGCCTTCCCCAACCAGTCCAACGCTGAGGCAGCGAACCTGCGCTGTCTTGCCGTTCTCCAAGCACGGTGTGATTCGCGCGAGAAGAGTGTCGCCATTCTGGAAGTGAGCCCCTGCGCCCTTCGCTGTTCGCAATGAAACGTCGCGCAGAGCAATGTCCCGCGTATGCTGTGGAAGCGCTGCCATTTCGACGAACGGGACCGGTTCACCCTTGGCAACCCGTCGCAGCGGGTTGATACGGGCGATGCCATCCAGTCTTACTAGACGCACGTCAGACCGCATACCCCAACCCCCCGAGCTTCTCCCGAATCACCGCATCCAGCTCCGCCCCCTTCGCCATCTGCTCGGCAAGTTGCGCGGTCAGCCGTTCCATCTTGTCGTTGAACGCCTCATCGTCGTCCTCGGCGGCTTCCGCGCCGACATATCGGCCCGGCGTGAGCACATGGCCATGCTCGGCGATCTCCGCCAGTTTCACCGCGCGGCAGAAACCGGGCACGTCGGCATAGGGTTCGTCGGCGCCGTCTTCCCCGTCCGCGCGCCAGCGATGCACGGTGCCGGCGATGCGCGCCACGTCCTCGTCGTCGAACACGCGGTTGACGCGCGTTGCCATGCGGCCCAGCTTGCGGGCGTCGATGAACAGGACTTCGCCGCGCCGGTCGCGGCCGAGTCGGCCACCCGCCAAGGCCGCACCGCGCTTGTCCTTGGCGAGGAACCACAGGCAGGCCGGAATCTGGGTGTTGAAGAAAAGCTGCGGCGGCAGCGCCACCATCACGTCGACGACGTCGGCCTCGACCATGTTCCTGCGGATCGCGCCTTCGTGGTTCTGGTTGCTGCTCATGCTGCCGTTGGCGAGCACGACGCCGGCCTGGCCGCGCGGGGAGAGGTGGTGCAGGATGTGCTGCAGCCACGCGTAGTTGGCGTTGCCGGCGGGCGGGGTACCGTAGACCCAGCGCCGGTCGTCGGCCAGCCGCTCGCCGCCCCAGTCGCTGATGTTGAACGGCGGATTGGCGAGCACATAGTCGGCGCGCAGGTCCGCATGCTGGTCGCGGTGGAAGGTGTCGGCGGGCTCCTTGCCCAGATCCGCCGCGAGCCCGCGGATCGCGAGATTCATCGCCACCAGCCGCCAGGTCGTCGGGTTGGCCTCCTGGCCGTAGATCGAGATGTCGTCCACCTTGCCGCCATGACTCTCGATGAACTTCTCGCTCTGCACGTACATGCCGCCCGAGCCGCAGCAGGGGTCGTACACCCGGCCCTGGTGCGGGGCGAGCACTTCGACCAGCACCTTCACCACCGAGGCGGGCGTGTAGAACTGGCCGCCCTTCTTGCCCTCGGCGCTGGCGAACTGGCCGAGGAAGTATTCGTAGACCTCGCCCAGCAGGTCCTTGGCGTGGTGGCCTTCGCCGAAACCGATGGTGGAGATCAGGTCGACGAGTTCGCCCAACTTGCCCGGTTCCAGTTGCGTGCGGCCGAAGCGCTTGTCGAGAATGCCCTTCAACCGGGGGTTGTCGGTTTCGATCGCTTCCAGGGCGGCGTCGATGCGCACGCCGATGTCGGCTTGCTTGGCCTGCGCGCGCAGGGCTTCCCAGCGCGCCTGCGCCGGCACCCAGAACACGTTGGCCATGGTGTAGTAGTCGCGCTCCTCCAGCGCCGCGGCATGGTCGGCGGCATCGGGCAGGTGGAGTTCCGAGGCGGGATCCGCGAACGCCGCCTGCAGCGCCGCGCGGCGCTCGTCGAAGGCGTCGGAGATGTACTTGAGGAAGATGAGGCCGAGCACGAGGTGCTTGTACTCGGCCGCGTCCATGCTGGCGCGCAGCTTGTCGGCGGCGGCCCAGAGGGTCTTTTTCAGGTCCTGATTCATTGGGTCATCGGCGTTTCCAAAGAGTCAGACGGCGACGAACCCCGGCAACGTTACCGCCTTGGCGTCGAACGACGCAGGCACGACCCCTGTCAAATATCGATATTCCCCGCCGCCAGCGCATTGGCCTCGATGAACACCCGGCGCGGTTCGACTTCGTCGCCCATGAGGGTGGAGAAGATCGCGTCGGCGCCGATGGCGTCTTCGATCTGCACTTTGAGCAGGCGCCGCACCGTGGGATCCATGGTGGTTTCCCAGAGCTGCGCGGGGTTCATTTCGCCGAGACCTTTGTAGCGCTGCTTGCTGATGCCGTTTTCGGCCTGGTTGAGCAGCCATTGCATGGCGCTGCGGAAATCCGGGACGATGGATTCCTTGGCCCGTTCGCCTTCGCCGCGCGCGATGCGCGCGCCGTCACGCAGCAGGCCGCGGAAGATGTTGGCGGCGGTATTCAGGGCGGCGTAGTCGGATCCGGCGACAAAGTCGGCATCGATCGTGCTGCGTTTCCAGTTGCCGTGCTGTCGCCGTTCGATTCGCAAGCGGGGCTTCTCGGTGCGGGCATCCCATTCGACGCGCACGGCGATCGCCGTGCTGTCGGGGACGCTGTCGGCCTGGATGATGGCGTTTCGCAGCGTATCGGCGGACGATTCCGCGGCCGCCGGGTCGCGCAGGTCGATTTCGACGCCGTTGAGGATGGCGTCAAGTGCGCCGCGGTCGATGACCCGGGCAAGGCGGTCGGCAACTGCGGCGGCGGTGAGATATTGCCGCGCGAGTTCGTCGAGGGCGTCGCCGGTGATCGGGCGGTTGTCGGCGTGCGCTTGGGCGTCCGGGTAGAGGCGGGCGCCGTCGAGGGCGATCTTGAGCATGTACTGCGTCATCTCGGCATCGTCCTTGAGGTAGCGCTCGGCCTTGTTGTGCTTGACCTTGTAGAGCGGAGGCTGGGCGATGTAGATGTAGCCGCGCTCGACGAGCTGGGGCATCTGGCGGTAGAAAAGCGTCAGCAGCAGGGTGCGGATGTGGGCGCCGTCGACGTCCGCGTCGGTCATGATGATGATGCGGTGGTAGCGCAGTTTATCGGCGTTGAAGTCGGGGCCGATGCCGCTGCCGAGCGCGGTGATGAGGGTGACGATCTGCTCGGAGGAGATCAGCTTGTCGAAGCGCGCACGTTCGACGTTGAGCACCTTGCCGCGCAGCGGCAGGATGGCCTGGAACTTTCGGTCGCGGCCTTGCTTGGCGGAGCCGCCGGCCGAGTCGCCCTCCACGATGTATAGCTCGCACTTGGCGGGGTCACGCTCCTGGCAGTCGGCGAGCTTGCCGGGCAAGCCGGCGCCGTCGAGCACCCCTTTACGGCGGGTCATCTCGCGGGCCTTGCGCGCGGCTTCGCGCGCGCGGGCGGCTTCGACGATCTTGCCGCAGATGATCTTGGCGTCCGCGGGGCGTTCGAGGAGGAACGTTTCGAGCGCCTTGGCGATGACTTCCTCGACCGCGGGGCGCACTTCGGAGGAGACGAGCTTGTCCTTGGTCTGCGACGAGAACTTGGGCTCCGGTACCTTGACGCTCATCACGCAGGTGAGGCCTTCGCGCATGTCGTCGCCGGTGGTCTCGACCTTGGCCTTCTTGGCGAACTCGTGTTCTTCGATGTACTTGTTGATGACCCGCGTCATCGCCGCGCGCAGGCCGGTGATATGGGTACCGCCGTCGCGCTGCGGGATGTTGTTGGTGTAGGCGAGCAGCGTCTCGTTGTAGCCGTCGTTCCACTGCATCGCCACTTCGACGCCGACCTGCACGCCCGCGCCGTTGGGCGTGGAGTCGCCCTGGGCATAGAAGATGTTGCCGTGCAGGACGGTCTTGGTCTTGTTGATGTATTCGACGAATCCGCGCACGCCGCCCGAAAACGCGAAGTCCTCTTCCTTGCCGTTTCGCTGATCGACCAAACGGATGCGAACGCCGTTATTGAGGAACGACAGTTCGCGCAGGCGCTTGCTGAGGATCTCGTAGTGAAATTCGACGTGGCCGAAAATTCCCTCGTCCGGCAGAAAATGCACTTCGGTGCCGCGTCCTTCGGTGGTGCCGAGCACGCGCAGCGGGGAGACGGCATCGCCGTTCACGGTCTCGATGATCCGGTCCTGCAGCACGCCGGTCCGGAATTCCGCTTGATGAATCCTGCCATCGCGGCGGATGGTGAGGCGCAGCCACCGGGACAGCGCATTCACGCACGAAACGCCGACGCCGTGGAGACCGCCGGAGAACCTGTA
>JAJYBQ010000269.1 GCA_021778935.1 Pseudomonadota bacterium
GAGGTCGATTCCGCCGACCGCGCTCGCGCCGGAACCGCTCGGATTGGCCGCCAGGTTCAGGCCCGATCCGGCGACCATCACGTTATGTCCGGTGAGCATCCCCGACTGGATCGTCGCGCTCTGCTGCAGTTGCGTGAGAAGCTGCGAGATGTTGGTGTTGAGGTTGTTGATGCCGGTCACCGTGCTGATCTGCGCAAGCTGCGAGGTGAGCTGGGTGCTGTCCATGGGGTTGAGCGGATCCTGGTTGTTCATCTGGGCGACCAGCAGCTGCAGGAAGGTCTGCTGCAGGTTCTGCGATCCCGAGGACGAGGAGGACGACGTTCCGCCCGCCGCCGATCCCGAGCCTGCGGCGCCGGCGGAGGAAGTCGACGTCGACGGCGGGGCAACCGTCGAATTCGACAGAATCGCGCCCCACGGGTTGGCGGCGGTCGCGTTCGTGCTGGATGTGGTCATGGAAAATCGCTCCTTATCCGGCCATCTGGATGACTTTGTCGAGCAGGGTCTTGGCCGTGGTCATCACGTCGACGTTGCTCTGGTAGCTGCGCGATGCAGAGATCATGTTGACCATCTCTTCCACCGGATTGACATTGGGCATCGTCACATTGCCGCTGGCGTCCGCGGCCGGGTTCGACGGATCGTGTATGGAACGCCCGGGGGCATTGTTCTGTACTACCCCCGCGACCTGCACCCCTGCCGACGCAGGATCGGAGCCGAACATGTGCGTCTGGAATACGACCTCCCGCGCCTTGTACGGCTGTCCGTCGGGGCCAGCGACCGAATTGGCATTCGCCAGATTGCTTGCGACGACATTGAGCCGTTCGCTTTGCGCCGAGACCGCCGACGCCGAAACATCGAATACGCTGAAGAGGGACATTTCCGTTCCTTCTCGCCGTCAACCGGTGATGACCGTCGTCATCTGCTGAAACTTGCTGCTGAGAAACCGTACGGTCGCCTCATAGCGCACGGAGTTCTGCGCGAAGTCCGCCCGCTGCTGGTCGATGTTCACCGTATTGCCATCCATCGAGGCTTGCGTCGGCACCTGGTATAGCAACGGTGGCGTCGCGCCGGCGGATGCGCCGCCCGTCGACGCACCCGACGAATTCAGGTGGCCGGGATTGGTACGCGCCAGCGCCACCGGCGCCGCCGCGCCGGCGGCGCCGACCGCGGCACCCCCCGTAGCCGCCGCCAGCGCCTGCTGAAAATTGAAATCCCGTGCCAGATACCCCGGCGTGTCTGCGTTGGCAATGTTCGCGGCCAGCACCTGCCCACGCTTGGCGTACAGGTTGAGCGCCTGGGCCTGAAAATCGACCGCCGACATTCCACTGGACCCTGCCATCTTGCCCTTCCCCTCTGCCGGCCTCACAAAAAGCGGATTCCGGCCCTAAAGTTTTCTTTCCTGTCGCCGATTATTGACTTGCCGAGGTCCGGGGATCGGCGGATAAGCCGGGTCCGTGCGCGCCTTCTTGCCGGATCCGGCAAGCGTGGGGGCGCCTACGCTTGGGGGCATGAAACGGGCATTCCGACTCCTCCATGTCATCCGGCACCCGGCCGGCGTAGCCTTGGCAACGGTTGCGGGCGCGATCGCCCTGCCCGCTGGCGCTGCCCCGGCGTGGCAGGGGGGGAGCGACCGGATCGCCGTCGTGCGGGCGTTCGCCGAGCAGGAAGCAGCGCGGGAACAACCCGCATATCGCGCGCAGGTCGAGGTCGGGACGCTCGATCCGTACCTGCGCCTGGCTCCATGCAATCAGGTAGAACCTTTTCTGTACCCGGGTGCGCGGCTCTGGGGCCGCGGTTTCGTCGGCCTGCGCTGCATGGAGGCCGGACGCGCCTGGTCGGTATCGGTGCCCGTGGTTGTCCATTACTTCGGCCCAGCCCTGGTGGCAACGCAACCGATTCCCGTGCTCACACCGATCATGGCGGCACAGGTGCAGCGAGCGGATGTGGACCTGACACGCGAGCAAGGCGGGGTCGCCACCCGGCTTTCCCAGGTGCTCGACCACACCTTGCAACTGCCGGTTGCCGCAGGGCAAGCCATTCCGCTGGACGCGCTGCGCGTCGTTCCGGCGGTGCGACAAGGCGATGCGGTCACCCTCGTCGGCAAAGGAACCGGGTTTACGATCACCACCGACGGAATCGCCCTCGGCGCGGCCGGACCCGGCGACCCGGTTCAGGTGAAAACCGAGTCGGGCCGGATCGTCACCGGCACGGCGGAACGGGGGCGGGTCGTCGAGCTGCAGTTCTGATGCTGGGCAATCCGCGCGAACGGCGCTAAAGTTTGCCGCCGCGGGGCCGATTCCGGTTGACAGAGAACCCAGGAATCCCTGCCTCGGGAGGAAACACACCATGAAGATCACCGGTAGTCCCCCAAGCCCGAAGGGTCCAGCAAGCACGGCAACCCGCGGCGCCGGGCGCGCCAGCGGGCCTGCGAACGCGGCCGGCACTGCTGCCGGAACGGCGGGCGGCGCCGCGGGAAGTGGATCGGCAGACCCCGGCGGGACGTCCTCCGCGGCCGTGCATTTGAGTCAACTCGACGCGCAGTTCGCGCAGTCCGACTTCAACGCGGCCAAGGTCAACGAAATCACCTCGGCGATCGCCAGCGGCAGCTACCGGGTGAACGCCGGAGTGATTGCCGAGAAGCTGGTGGCGACGGCGGCGACCTTGGCCGGTCGGCCTCAGGGCGCTGGCGCATAGCGCGGGGGACGCCCGATGGAATCGACGATCACCGAGCTGATCGACTGCCTTGAGCAGGAGCACCGGGCTTTGCTGGCGGAGGATGTGGTCGCACTGGAATCTGCGGTGGCCCGCAAGGAACGCCTTCTTTCCTCCTTGTCTTCTCAGCAAGCCGGCGGCGACCGCCGCACGACGACCGCCCTCGCCGACTTGCTGGCGCGCGCGCGCGCCCTGAACCAGCGCAACGCCGCCACGCTGACGCCGCGCATGGCATTCAACCGGGTCCGGCTGAACGCGCTGCACGGCGCGCGCAACGGCGATGCCGCGGTATATACCGCGCGTGGCGCGTTCTCGGCGCGCTAGCCCGAAGTTCCCCGCGATCGTAGTCACGGGAGTGACGTTAGTTCTTTGATTTTTCTTTGAAATGCCGCCGGCTGGCGGCATTTTTTGACGCAAATGTGTAGTCACTAAATAGCTTG
>JAJYBQ010000270.1 GCA_021778935.1 Pseudomonadota bacterium
TCGGATTCCGAGTCCAGCGCGGAGGTCGCTTCGTCGAGCAGCAGGATGGGCGCATCCTTGAGCAGGGCGCGCGCGATCGACAGACGCTGGCGCTGCCCGCCCGAGAGCTTGACGGCGTTTTCCCCGATGCGGGTTTCGAAGCCGTTCGGCAGGGATTCGATCAGCGGCAGCAGATAAGCGGCTTCCGCGGCGGCGCGGATCCGCTCCAGGTCGATCTCGCCTTCCGGGATGCCTGCGCCATAGGCGATGTTGGCGCGGATCGTATCGTCGAAGAGCACCACGTCCTGGGAAACCAGGGCGATCTGGCGGCGCAGGCTCGCGAGCGTCAGGTCCGCGATCGGGATGCCGTCGAGCAGGATCTCCCCCGCCGTGGGGCGCAGGAAGCGCGGCAGCAGGTTGAGGAGCGTCGTCTTGCCGGCGCCCGAGTGGCCGACCAGCGCGATCGTCTCGCCGGCGCGGACGGCAAGATTGACGCGATGCAGCGCCGCGGCCGTTGCACCGGGATATTCGAACGAGACGTCGCGGAACGTGATCGCGCCGGCGGCGCGCGCCAGTTCGCGCGTGCCGGTTTCCGTTTCCGGAGCCGAGTCGATCATCCCGAACACGCTTTCCGCCGCCGCCGCCATGCGCGCGGTGGCGCTGTTGATCGACGACAGGCGCCGCAGCGGCTGCAGCACCATCAGCGCGGCCGTCAGGAATTCGATGAACTGGTTGCCGGTGAGCTGCCCGTGGCGGGCCTGCCACATCGCGATGGTGATGACGATGGCAATGCCGGTCGCGGCGACGATCTGCGTTGCCGGAGTCGATGCACCGACGGCGGTCTGCATCTTGATCGCGAACCGGCGCAGCCGTTGGTTGATGGCCTCGAACCGGCGCGTTTCATAGGCCTGGCCGCCGTAGACCTTGACGATGCGCCCGGCGTCGTGCGCCTCCTGCACGGCGCGCGTCATTTCGCCCAGCATGGCTTGGCTTTCGCGGTTGAGTCGATGCAGCCGCTTGCCGATCGAGCGCAGCACCGTGGCGATGGTCGGGCCGACGACCACGGTGAGCAGCGTGAGCCGCCAATTGTCGAAGAGCAGCAGCCCCAGCAGTGCGATGGTCGTGAACGACTCGCGCACGGCGGTGAGCAGCACCTCGGCGGTGAGTGAGAGGGCGTTGCTCGCTTCGTTGAGGAACTTGGAGATGACGATCCCGGAGGGCGTGTTCTCGATGGTGGCCTGCGGCCAGTGGAGCAGGCGTTGGAACATTTCGCCGCGCAGACCGACCAGCACGTTCTGCGACGCCACGTTCACGAGGTACGAACTCGAGAAGTTCGCCAGGCCGCGCACGACGAACACGCCGATGAAGGCGAGGGGCATCCAGTAGCCGAACCGCGGATCGTTGCGGATGATGCCGTGCCCGAGCAGCATCGCGGTGAGTTTGGCGATCAGCCCCTGGCAGGATGCGTCGATGGCCATCGTGACGGTCGCCAGTCCGAGGATGGGGCGATGCCCCCACACCAGGGCGACCATACGGCGCAGGTTGGGGTCGGCGAAACGGCGGAAGGGGCCGGAGCGCGGTACGGCGGTTGCGGGGGGCATCAGGGAATGGACGTTCCGTTCAGTGCGTTGAACCGCCTTTCCGGGGCGTCGCCCCGCGCTCCCAGCGTGTTCGGGTCGAATGGCGGGGCGGACATGGCGGTATTCTGGCAGATTGCACGGACCGGCGGCATGCCAGGGAAACCTGTGCCGCGGTTGCCGGCTGCCATCACCGGAATTGGGAGGAATGACGCGTTGCGTTCCCTACTCGTTCGCCTGCCGAACCACCTCGGCGACGCCTGCATGACGCTGCCCGCGCTCGATCTGCTGGCGGAGCGCGGCGCATCCTTGACCCTTTTCGGGCGACCCTGGGCCGCCGAACTGTTCGCCGGCCATGCCTGGCCGGTGCTGCCCTGGGCGGCGCAGCGCGGGGCGCGGATCGCGGCCTTGCGGGCCTGGCGTCTTGCCGAGGCGGGGCGGGGAGAGGCGCTGCTGTTCCCGAATTCGTTTTCCTCGGCCTGGGAGTTCCGCCGCGCCGGCATGCGCGCGGCGGGGTACCGCACCGACGGCCGCGGCTGGCTGCTGGCCGCGCCCGTCGCCGTGCCGGCGCAATGGCACGGGGATCTGCACACCAGCGCGTATTACCTGCATCTGGCGCGGGCGCGGCTGGGGCTGTCCGGCGACGTGCCGGAGACGGCGGCGCCGGTGTTGCGCATTCCCGATGCGGCGTCGGCCCGCGCGCGCGCGGCCCTCGATCGCGCAGGGGTGGCGGATGGCTACGTCGTGCTGTGCCCGACGGTGCGGGGACAGCATCACGGGAAGGTCAAGGCATGGGACGATTTCGGACGGCTGGCGCGCGCATTGCGCGCCGCCGGCGAGACGCCCGTGGTGTGTCCAGGGCCGGGCGAAGAGGCGGGCGCACGCGCCGCCTGCCCGGATGCGGTGTTCGTCGAACCGCTGGATCTCGGCGCCTTTGCCGCGCTGCTGGCGGGGAGCCGTCTGGTCGTCGCCAACGACAGCGGTCCGGGGCATCTGGCGGGGGCGGTCGGCGCCCGCCTCGTCGGCGTGTTCGGCGTCACCGATCCGGCCAAGACCCGGCCGATCGGGGCGCGGGTGCGATTGGTGGGCGGCTCGGCGGGGTGGCCGGAGTACGAGGAGGTCGTTGCGGCGGTGGCCGAGGCGCTGGATACGCGGATTGCCGCGCGCTCGCCGTAACGGGCTGTCAGATCAGTACCACGTCGTATTGCTCCTGGTGGTACATCGTCTCGACCTGCATCGAGATCGGCTTGCCGATGAAATCGGACAGCATCGCCAGCGACTGCGACTCCTCCTCGAGGAACAGGTCGATCACCTTCTGCGCCGCGAGGATCCGGAATTCCTTGGCATCGCCGAACTGGCGCGCCTCGCGCAGGATCTCCCGCAGGATGTCGTAGCAGACCGTGCGCGCGGTCTTCAACTCGCCGCGGCCGCCGCAGACCGGGCAGGGCTCGCACAGCACGTGGGCGAGCGATTCGCGCGTGCGTTTGCGCGTCATCTCGACCAGTCCCAGTTCGGTGAACTCGCTCACCGTCATGCGCGTGCGGTCGCGCCCGAGGGCGCGCCGGAATTCGGAGAGCACGGCATCG
>JAJYBQ010000271.1 GCA_021778935.1 Pseudomonadota bacterium
CGGACGATCCTGCCGCGCACCGTTCTGCGCCTCTGGGATGCCACCAACAACCGGCTGATCGGGCGATTCGACATCTGGGGCGGCGTCACCCCGCTTGCCTGCGTGGTCGAAGGCGCGCCGCCGTGCGGTTCCGAAGCGCAGTGGCTCGACTTGACCCGAACATACATGGAAGGTGCGGCCCGGGCGAACTGATCGGGTCGACGCCCGGGCGCATGTCCCGCCCGGGCAGGATCGGGACGGTACCGGGCACGACGGAGAAATGTTCAGGCGCCAGCGCGTGCGTGCGCGCCCGAGCGGCGTCCTACTGCCCGCCCGTCCAGTTGTAACCCTGCACGACCCCCCGGCGATCGAACTTGATCTGCAGCATCGTGAAGTTGCCGCCCTGCAAATCGGGAAGATTTCCGGTACCGCGGTAGTACGTCCATTGGTCGTAGCGACTGCCGTCGGGCTCCATGTCGGTCCCGATGCTCACCGGCGCACCCAGCCAGGCCTGGACGTCCGCCTCGGTCGTGACGCCCCGTTGCACCTTCGACTCGAACGTGGCAAGGTCGAAACCCCGTCCCACCGAGACGGACGCACACGCGGAAAGAAGCAACGCGGCCGACGCCGCCAAGCCAAGCACACGGGAGCGCACGGGAACCTCCTATTCGGGAAACGCACGCGACTATCCGCGCGATGATACCCAGACGCCGTTACACCGCGAAGTCGTTCGCCAGCGATTTCTGCACTTCCGGGGCGATGCGAATCCCCCCGGTATGGTAGTTCGGGTGATCGATTCCCACCGAGACCGGAGTTGCCGCCCGGAATGCGGCGATCGCCGCCGGAGACAGTTCGAAACGCAGGAAATGCACCGACGAGGTCTTCACCGCATTGGAACGGTCGAGATCCTCGTCGGCAATGGCGTATACCGGCGCCTGATCGCCGATCTGCAGGAACACCCGATCCTCGATGCCGATGAGCCGCGCCAGTTCCCGCGCCCGCTCCTCGGGTTCGGCGTACTCGATCATCATCGTTGCCTTGAGGTTGGTGCCGTCGGGTACGAGGGGGTTGTAGGCGGCGAGTTCGTCGCGGATGCCTTCGTCCTCGAACGTCTTTTCGATCCGCAGCATCTCCTGGATCTGATAGCGAACCGTCGTCTCGTCCTCGAAAAGCAAGGTCACGCTCGACCCGACGGCAACCGTCCGGTGCTTCTTGTGCGCAAGGACCCGCTCGCGGATATCGGCACGCGCCTTCGCGTAGGCTTCGAGCGTGAGCAGGCTTTCCCGCGTGATCGCCATCCGTTCGCTCCCGTTCAAGAAAGGCCGTATGCCATACGCAGCAGCGTGAGCGGATGCGCGAGGCGGGGGGCCGCCCCGCCGCCCTCGGCCGCCTGCATTTCCGCAATCCCCTGCGCGATGTGATGCGCGGCGAGCTGGCAGTCGGAGCTGATGTAGTCGGGCTTGGCCTGCAGCATCGCGCGAAACACCGGGCGGCCGATCTTCATCGCAGATGCGTGGAACTCCTTTTTCACCCCCCAGGTCCCGGCGTGGCCCGAACACCGCTCCACCACGGTAACCACGGTCTGCGGGATCCACTGCAGCGCCTCCTGCGTCCGGCGCCCGATGTTCTGCACACGCGCATGACACGGAACGTGGTACGAAACCGCACCCAAAGGACTTGAAAACTCCTTGCGCAACAAACCATCGCTGCTGCGCGCGACGAAGTACTCGAACGGATCCCACATGGCCGCAGCGACCGCGCGAACATCGTCGTCCTCCGGGAACAGCAGCGGCAACTCGCTCTTGAACATCAGCACACAGGACGGAACCGCCGCAAGAATGGCGTAGCCCTCACGGGCGAGGGCCGCGAGCACCGGAATATTGCGCTCCTTGAGACGCCGCACACCATCGAGATCGCCCAATTCGAGCTTCGGCATGCCGCAACAGGCTTCCTTTTCGACGAGCGTATACGGAATTGCGTTGTGCTCCAGGATACGCAGCAGGTCGTGTCCGATCCCGGGTTCGTTGTAATTGACGTAGCACGTTGCATATACCGCGACCTTGCCCGGCGTGCGCGCCCCATCGCGCACGGGCGCACCGACCCAGCGCCGCGGCGCCGTGCGGCGGAACTTCTTCGCCGCGTAGCCGGGGCGCCAGGCGCGGCGATCGACCCCCAGCACCGATTCGGCAACAACGCGGCCCACCCCGCTCTGATTGATCGCGCTAACCGCCTGGGTGACGACGGGAATCCCTGCCAGCGTGCCCAAGGCATCGGTTGCCGAAAGAACGCGGTCGCGGACGCGTCCCCCGGTCTTACGAAACGCCACGGCTTTCGCACGCAGCATCAGATGGGGGAAGTCCACATTCCACGAGTGCGGCGGCACATAGGGACACTTCGTCATGAAGCAGATGTCGCAGAGGTAGCAGCGATCGACCACCTCGGGATACCGCTTCTTCTCGACGCCATCGATCTCGCCGGTCGGACCGGAATCCACCAGATCGAATAACGTCGGGAACGCACCGCAAAGGCTCACACACCGCCGGCATCCGTGGCAGATGTCGAAGACGCGCTCGAGCTCGCGCTCGACCGCCTGCTCGTCCCAGAACTCGGGGTTCTGCCAGGCGATCGGGTGGCGGGTCGGCGCTTGGAGGCTTTCCTCCTTCATCAGTCCGTCAGCGCGTCCAGCGTGCGCTGGAACTTGTTGGCATGCGAGCGCTCCGCCTTGGCCAAGGTCTCGAACCAGTCGGCGATCTCCTCGAATCCTTCTTCGCGTGCGGCCTTCGCCATCCCCGGGTACATGTCGGTGTACTCATGGGTCTCGCCGGCGATCGCGGCCTTGAGGTTGTCTCGCGTCATCCCGATCGGCAGCCCGGTCGCCGGGTCGCCGACCTGCTCCAGATACTCGAGGTGTCCGTGCGCATGCCCGGTTTCCCCTTCCGCGGTGGAGCGGAACACGGCCGCGACATCGTTGTACCCTTCGACGTCCGCCTTCGACGCGAAGTACAGGTACCGCCGGTTCGCCTGCGACTCGCCGGCAAACGCCGCCTTGAGGTTTCCCTCGGTTTTCGATCCCTTCAATGCCATGGCGATACCCTCCTCGTTGGGACACGTTGGTAAAAAGCGCCTGCCGCGCGG
>JAJYBQ010000272.1 GCA_021778935.1 Pseudomonadota bacterium
CAAGCGGCTCGTGGTGGGCGGCATGGAGCGGGTGTTCGAGATCAACCGCAATTTCCGCAACGAAGGCGTGAGTCCGCGGCACAACCCCGAATTCACCATGCTGGAGTTCTACGCGGCGTACCACGAAGTGCGCTGGATGATGGACTTCACCGAAGAGATGCTGCGCGCCGTGGCGGTGGACGCGACGGGATCGGCGGTGCTCCCGTACCAGGGCCGGACGATCGACCTGGGGAAGCCGTTTGCGCGCCTCACCGTCGTCGAGGCGTTGCGGCAGTACGCGCCGCAGTACGCCGAACCGTCGTTGCGCGACACCGGCTTCCTGCGTTCGGAACTGGCGCGGCTGGGCAAGGAAATGCCCGCCGGCGCCGGCCTGGGCAGCCTGCAGCTCGCGCTGTTCGAGGAAACCGTGGAAGCGAAGCTCATCCAGCCCACCTTCCTCATCGACTATCCCGCCGAAGTATCGCCGCTGGCGCGCGCCTCCGATGCCGATCCCGAGGTCACGGAACGCTTCGAACTCTTCATGGCCGGACGCGAGACGGCCAACGGATTCTCGGAACTCAACGATCCCGAGGACCAGGCCGCGCGCTTCCAGCGCCAGGCGGACGCGAAGGCCGCCGGCGACGAAGAGGCGATGTACTACGACGCCGACTACATCCGGGCACTGGAATACGGCCTGCCGCCGACCGCGGGATGCGGCGTGGGCATCGACCGGTTCATCATGCTGCTCGCCGATGTGCCCAACATCCGCGACGTGATCCTGTTCCCGCACATGCGGCCGGAATGATCCATGGGTTCCGGCAGCGTCGCAGCCCTGCAGGAACGGATCGAACGACTCGCGCAGGCCGCATCGGCGGCCGACGCGGTGCCGCTGGCGTTGGGGGAGTGGGTGTGCGGAACCATCTCCCCGCCCGTCGCCTGGACGCTGTTGCGCGCCGGCTTCGCCCGCCAACGCCCGGGGGCCCGCCGCGCCGACGACGCGGTCGAACTCGCGGACTGGCCGCACGACCTCGCGGAACGAAACCGGCGGCTGGCGGCGATTGCCCACCACCTGTTGCAAAACGGGTTTTGCGGTCCCTGGCGCGACGAACTGCTGGCGATCCGGCCCGATCCGGACCGGGTGCCGCTGGGGTGGATCGACCGCTGCGCGGTGCGCGCGCTGGGACTACCCACCGAATCGGTCCATCTGAACGGCTACACCCCGGACGGCCGGATGGTGGTCTGCCTGCGCGCCATGCACAAGCGTGTCGATCCGGGGCTGTGGGACAACGTGGCCGGCGGGATGGTCGCCGCCGAGGAGGATCTGCACACCGCCGTCGCGCGCGAGGCCCTGGAAGAAGCCGGCCTCGTGCTCGCCGGCCTGCCGCTGCATACCGGTGGGCGCATCGCCGTATCCCGTCCGATCCGCGAAGGACTGCTCGTCGAGACGGTCCACGTTTTTGATGTCGACCTGCCGGAGGGCGTCCACCTCGAAAACCGCGACGGCGAGGTGGCGCGGATCGAGATCCGGCCGATCGACGCGGTGCTGGCCGCGATCGAGCGCGGCGAGTTCACGGTCGAGGCTGCGCTTTCGGCACTGGATTCGCTGCATCGTCGCGGGTGGCCCGGCGCACCGCGCCGATGAGCGCATGCGCGCCGCGCGGGGAAGCGCCCGCCATCTGGCAAAATTCCGCCAACGAATCGAACCGGAGATGCGCGATGGGACTCTTTGACAGCCTGCTCAACAATTTCAACGATGGCGAAGCGGAGAAGCTGGTCGGCGCGTTCCTCGATCAGCACGGCGGGATCGACGGCATCGCCGCGCAATTCGAAAAGCAGGGATTGGGCGGCACCGTCGAATCCTGGATGGGTGACGTGAGCAGCCAGACGATCACGGCGGACCAGATCCACCAGGTATTCGGGGCCGGGGGCCTGCGCGCCCTCGCCACGCTCACCGGCATGTCGACGCAGGACCTCGCGCAGAAGCTCGCCGACCATCTCCCTGGCGTTGTGGCCCAGCGCCAGGGCGGCGCGACCGCGAAATCGTCGGACGATGCGGATACGGAGGACGCCGATTCCGACGACCGCAATTCGGGCGGCGATGACGACTCCGACAGCACGGATCAGGACGACGACGGGTCCTCGTCCTGATCCGCGGCGGAGCCCGACCAAGGACTGCATCCGCGGTGCATCGCGGTTTCCAACCGGGTCGCCCCGGCCGCCGCCGGCAAGGTCAACCCGCCGACGTCCCGGGAGAACGTCAGCGTAAAACAAGGCTCAAGAGCCAGCTCGGCAGGCTCTCCAAGGCGGATCTGGTGGCCGTGGAGGACGCCATCAGGATTCACGTGGGGTTACCGAGCTAGCCGCCATGAACAGCACCGCGATCCCATGAAGCATTGAGGACGCAGGACATTCTCTACACACAGGCCCGCAGTCCTGCGCGATCAAGGCTGGGTTCCAAGAAGAACGCGCCACTCTGGGCGCGTTCTCAATTGGTCGGCTTCTCAAAAACGGTGGTTTGCCCGCCTCACGGGTGCGCCACCGTGACGGAGTTGGGGGCGGCTCCCGCGGCGAACGGACTGCCCGCCACCGGCGTGAGCGCGCCGGTGGCGGCATTGATGCTGTAGGCGGAGACGGTGCTGTCGCCAGAGTTCGCCACATAGGCAAAGGTGCCCGCGGGGTTGACCGTGACGGAGGATGGGGAACCTCCTGCGGCGAACGGACTGCCCGCCACCGGCGTGAGCGCGCCGGTGGCGGCATTGATGCTGTAGGCCGAGACGGTGTTGTCGAATTGGTTCGCCACATAGGCGAAGGTGCCCGCGGGGTTGACCGTGACGGAGGATGGGGTGGTTCCTGTGACAACCGGACTACCGATCGCCGTGAGTGCGCCCGTGGATGCATTGATGCCGTAGACCGAGACGGTTTTGTTGCCAGAGTTCACAACATAGGCGAAATACGTGAATGCCGTGGTTCCCGTCGTGCAGGTCACGCTCACCGTGGTGACATTCGCCGCATTGACCGTGCCCGCGCCGGAGTTGGATACCGCGCAGGTCTGCCCGGTGGGCTGCGTGTTCACCGTGACCGCGTAGCTCGCGCCGGTGATCAACTTCGCGGCGAAGGTGAACGCCCCATTGGT
>JAJYBQ010000273.1:0-2084 GCA_021778935.1 Pseudomonadota bacterium
AAGGGAAGGAAACTTCCGTCATTCTATAATCCCGGCTTATTCTATGAAATTCATCCTCGACAATCTTTCGCTGGTCCTTGCCGTGCTCGTGAGCGGAGGGATGCTGCTGTGGCCGCTGATGCGCGCGCGCGCCGGCGGCCCCACCCTCGACACGCTCGAGGCGACCAAGCTCCTGAATTCGCGGGAGGTCCAGGTCGTCGACTGTCGGACCGCTGCGGAGTTCTCGGGCGGATCACTGGCGAACGCGCGCAACCTGCCGGTGACGGACATCGGCCGGCACGCCGACGAACTGCGCAAGGACGTCCCGGTCCTGCTCCTCAGCGAGCACGGACGACGGTCTTCCATTGCCTCCGTCAAGCTTCGTTCCGCCGGGGTGAAGGAGGTGTACATCCTCGACGGCGGCATGCAGGCATGGCGTGCCGCCGGCCTGCCGGTTTCCAAGTAAAGGCCCGCCATGGCGACCACCGCTTCCGTCCGCATGTATTGCACGGCCGTGTGTCCTTATTGCGTGCGTGCGGAGGCCTTGCTCGGCCAGCGTGGCGTCGAATCGATCGAGAAGCTGCGGGTGGACCTGGATCCGCAGTTGCGCGGCGAGATGATCGATCGCACCGGGCGCCGCAGCGTGCCGCAGATCTTCATCGGCGAGCACCACGTCGGCGGCTACGACGACCTGGCGGCGCTCGATCGCGCGGGCAAGCTGATGCCGCTATTGAATCCCAACCCGTAGGAACCACCTACCATGACCGAACCCAATTCCCCGGCCGAATCCGATGTGCGGGGACAGACGCCCGCCTTCCAGCTCCAGCGCGTGTACCTCAAGGACGTGTCGCTGGAGATGCCCAACGCGCCGCGGATCTTCCTGGAATCGGGCGCGCCCGAACTCGACGTGCAGATGGACATGTCGGACGAGGATGTCGGCGACGGCATGGTCGAGGTGGTCGTGCGCGTGACGGTCACGGCGCAGCTCGGTGGCAAGGCGCTGTTTCTCGTCGAAGCCAAGCAGGCGGGGATCTTCGAACTGCGCGGAATTCCCGAACCGCAGCGGTCCGCCGTGCTCGGCATCGTCTGTCCGGGGATCGTTTACCCGTACCTGCGCGCCAACGTTGCCGACCTGATCACCCGCACCGGCATGCCGCCCGTCCATCTGGCGGAGATCAATTTCGAGGTGATGTATCACCAGAAGGAAGCGGCGAAAAACGGCAGCAACGCTTCCGGACTGATCATCCCCCCGCAATCGCAGACGCGGCAGTAACCTTCGCCGCACCGGCGGGCGTTGCCGACGCCAATCGGGCCACGCGACAGATCTCGGGGGTTCCGTGCGGATCACGATATTGGGTGCCGGAGCGTGGGGAACCGCGCTGGCCGGCGTGCTCGGCGCCCGCGATGAGGTCCTGCTCTGGGCGCGCGACCCCGGTCAGGCGGCGGCGATTGCGGCAACCCGCCGCAACGAACGCTATCTTCCCGGCACCGTGCTGCCGGACGGCGTCGCCGTCTCGGCGGATCTCGACGCGGCGCTTGCCGATGCCCGACTCGTCCTGCTGGCCGTGCCGGTCGCGGCGCTGCGTCCGCTGGCGGGCGCGCTGCGGACGCGCGGACACGCCGGGCCGGTCGTCTGGCTCAGCAAGGGCCTGGAACGCGACACGCATCTGCTGGCCCATCAGATCATGGCGACGGAGTTGCCCGGCGTCCCTGCCGGCCCGCTCTCGGGGCCAAGCTTCGCCGAAGAGGTGGCGCGGGGCCTGCCCACCGCCCTGGTGGTGGCGGGCGGCGCGGGCCTTTGCGCTGCCGCGACCGCGGTGCTGCATGGCGGCAATCTGCGCATCTATTCCAGCGACGATGTCGTCGGCGTCGAGGTCGGCGGCGCGGTCAAGAACGTGCTGGCGATCGCCGCCGGGATTGCAGACGCGCTCGAACTCGGAACCAATGCGCGCGCCGCGCTGGTGACCCGCGGACTCGCCGAAACCCGCCGCTTCGGTGAAGCGCTCGGGGCGCAGGCGGAAACGTTCATGGGTCTGGCCGGCCTCGGCGACCTCGTGCTGACCTGCACCGGCGATCTCTCGCGCAACCGCCGCGTGGGCCTCGCG
>JAJYBQ010000273.1:2094-3106 GCA_021778935.1 Pseudomonadota bacterium
ACGTTGCCGAGGGCGTGTGGTCGGCGCCGGCGATCATTGCCCGCGCCCGCGCCGCGTCCGTGGAAATGCCGATCTGCGAAGCCGTCTGTGCCGTGCTCGATAGCCGCGTTTCCCCCCGCGCGGCGGTGGAGCGGCTGCTTGCCCGCGATCCGCGTATGGAGCGGCAGTGATCCATGCCGCCGCTCGCCCATCGCTCCGCCCCCCCGCGCAACCGTGCGCCGTGTACTGTGCCGGTTTCGCGCTTCGCTGAACTTACCCCGCCTGCGGGCGTCGAACCGGTCTCCCGACGCGCCCACGGCCTTTTTCGCGCCCATTCCTCCCCATGAACATCCCCCGCCGCTTCGCCATCGTTGCCGCCGCCGTCGGTATCGGCGCCGGTGCGCTGCTGTCTTCCTTCATCGTCTCGCATTGGCGCAGCAGCATGCATCGCCAGCCGCCGGTCATGCCGGCAGGCCAGAAGCTGGAATCGGCGCAGCTCGAGCGGCTTTCCCTGTTGCCGCCGTTCCAGCTCCAACAACAGGGGGGGCCGTTCACTCCGGCATACCTGCGCGGGCGTTGGTCCTTCGTCTACTTCGGCTACACCAACTGTCCCGAAGCCTGCCCAACGACGCTCTCGATGCTTCGGCAAGTGCAGATCGCGCTGCGCAAGCAAGGACTCACTCCGCCGCGAATCGTCTTCATCTCGGTGGATCCGCGCCGCGACACGCCGCAACTGCTCGCCCGCTACGTGGCGAATTTTGGCAAGGACACGCTCGCCGCGACGGGAGACGATGATGCGTTGCACGAGCTGACGCCGTTTTTCGGCGTGAACTACCAGCGCAACGACAGCCAGGACAAGCTCCACTACTCGGTGGACCATTCCGCCCTGGTGTTCCTCATCACGCCGGACGACCGCTGGCTCGCCGCCTTTCCGCCGCTCGCCGACACGCCGCAGGTGGCGCACGACACCGCGGCGATGATGAAGGTGCAGTGGGACTGATTGCGGGCGGGGGGTGAGGAGGGCGCGGGCACT
>JAJYBQ010000274.1 GCA_021778935.1 Pseudomonadota bacterium
ACCGGGAACTGCCGCGCACCGACCACGTGCATTTCTACGGCTTCTATGTCGGCAATTTCCCGGACCTGCGCGACGACGAGGTCGACGAGATCTGCCGCCTCGTCAACGCGGCATGAGGCGCTGATGGTTGCCGCGATCGTTCTCGCCGGCGGGTTGGGCACTCGCCTGCGCGCCGCGGTGCCCGACCTTCCCAAGCCGATGGCCCCGGTTGCCGGCCGGCCGTTTCTCGAGCACCAGCTCGACCACTGGATCGGGCAGGGGGTGCAACGGTTCGTGCTGTCCGTCGGCTACCGGAGCGAGGCGATCCGCGCCCATTTCGGCGGCGCCTACCGCGGCGTGCCGATCGATTACGCCGTCGAGGCGGCGCCGCTCGGCACCGGCGGCGGCGTGCTGCTCGGCGCCGCCCTTCTGCCGCCCGGGGAGTCGTTTCTCCTCCTCAACGGCGACACGTTCTTCGATGTGGCGCTGGACCGCCTGCGGGCCTTCCATCGCGCGAACGCGGCGTCGCTGACGTTCTCGCTGTTCCGCACCACCGAGACCGGCCGCTACATGGGCATGGACGTGAACGGCGACGGGCGCATCGCCGCGCTCCGATCGGGATCCGCGTCGCCCGGGCGCCTGGCCAACGGCGGCGTGTATTGGGTCGACCCCGCGGCGCTGCGCGACCTGCCCTGGAAGCCGGGAGACCGGCTCTCCTTCGAGGACGATCTCGTGCCGGCGGTCCTGGCGGGCGGCGGCAGGCTCTACGGCCTCGAATGCGCCGGCCGCTTCATCGATATCGGCATCCCCGACGACTACCGGCGCGCGGCCTCGGTCCTGGCGCCGCCCACCCCTTGAACCCAACGCGTACGAAAGGGACTCGAAGCCATGCGCGACAACATCCTCGTCACCGGCGGCGCCGGATATCTCGGCTCGACGCTCGTGCCGGACCTGCTCGAAGCCGGGTACCGGGTCACGGTGCTCGACAACTTCCTGTTCAAGCAGGCCAGCCTGAATCACGTCTGCCACCACCCGAATTTCTCGGTCGTCAAGGGCGACATCCGCGTCGAATCGACGATCGTGCCGCTGCTTCGCAAGGCCGACGTCGTGATCCCGCTCGCCGCCCTGGTCGGCGCGCCGCTCTGCAGCCTGGACCCGGTCGGCGCGACGTCGACCAACCACGACGCGATCGCGCTGATGCTCAAGAACCTTGCGCGGGACCAGGTCGTCCTGATGCCGACGACGAACAGCGCGTACGGCACCGGCGACGAGAACAATTTCTGCACCGAGGAGTCGCCCCTGCGGCCGATCTCCCAGTACGCCAAGGAGAAAGTGGCGGTGGAACGGGAACTGATGCAGCATCCGAATGCGATCAGCTTCCGCCTGGCCACGGTGTTCGGCATGTCGCCGCGCATGCGCATCGACCTGCTCGTCAACGACTTCACCTATCGGGCCGTGCATGACCGGTTCGTGGTCCTGTTCGAAAGCGGGTTCAAGCGCAACTATATCCACGTGCGCGACGTCTCGCGCGCGTTCCAGCACGGCTTGGCCAACTTCGACCGGATGAAGGGGCAGATCTACAACGTCGGACTGTCGGACGCCAACGTGTCGAAGCGCGAGCTTTGCGAACACATCCAGCGGCAGGTGCCGGACTTCGTCTTCCTCGACGCTCCCGTCGGCAAGGACCCCGATCAGCGCAACTACATCGTCTCGAACGCGAAGATCGAAGCGACCGGTTTCCAGCCCCGGCATACGCTGGATGCCGGCATCGCGGAACTGATCAAGGGCTACACGATGCTGAAGAACTCGGTCTACGGCAACGTCTGACCGGATTCGGGCCGCATGCGCCGCCACCTGTCGTGGGCCAGGACGGCCGCGTCGAAGACGACGCCTTGCGCATCCTCGTTGTGCGCATCGGCAACCGCCGGGAGGGGTATCGGAACTGACTGTACGGCCGCGGTTGTCGGAATGTCATGCGCGGTTTATATTGGAGTTGCATTCCAATATAAACCGCCATGAGGAATCTTCCCCGTACCCTTGCCCCGGCATTGCTTCGCATCAGTGGCCAATTCCCGGTCCTGATGCTCACGGGGCCCCGGCAGGTCGGCAAGACGACCCTGCTGGAGATGTGCGCCCGGCTCGAATCGAGCCGTTCCGCGGTGCCGCGCGCCTATGTAACGCTCGACGACCTCGATGCGCGGGCCCTGGCGCGCCGGGATCCGGCGCTTTTCCTGCAGACCTGGCCGGCGCCGTTGATCATCGATGAGGTGCAGTACGCCCCCGAGCTGCTGTCGGCGATCAAGATCGCCGTCGATCGGGAGCGGCGAAACGGCATGTACTGGCTGACCGGGTCGCAGAAATTCGAGTTGATGCGCGGCGTCGGGGAAAGCCTGGCGGGGCGGGTCGCCGTGATGGACCTGCTGGGACTCTCGCAGGCCGAACAGGATGGCCGGGCGGAACGGTCCGCGCCGTTCGTTCCGACCCCGGACTGGATCGCATCGGCCCGCGCCGATGCCCGTCCCAAGTCGCTGCAGCAGGTGTTTGAACAGATCTGGCTTGGTTCGTATCCGCGATTGCACTTGCTGGGGCCATCCGGCCGGGACGTGTTCTATCGTTCCTACGTCCAGACCTATTTGCAGCGGGACGTGCAGGACGTCCTGCGGGTCACCGATCAGACGGCATTCCACCGTTTCCTGGTTGCGGCCGCCGCCCGCACCGGGCAGCTTTGCAACTACGCCGGCCTCGCGCGCGACGCCGATATCGACAACAAGACCGCGAAGTCCTGGCTGTCGGTATTGGAGACCTCGGGCGTGGTCTACCTGCTGCAGCCGTATTTCCGCAATCGCACGCAGCGGATCGTGAAGGCACCCAAGCTGTATTTTCTGGATACCGGCCTGGCCGCCTACCTGACGAAGTGGCCCGACGCCGCGGCGCTGGAGGCGGGCCACATGTCGGGGGCGATGCTCGAGACCTGGGCGGTTGCGGAGGTGCTCAAGAGCTACTGGCACCACGGACTGGAAGCGCCCCTGCACTACTACCGCGATACGCACCAGCAGGAGGTCGACCTGCTGATCGAATCCGCCGACACGCTGTACCCGGTGGAAATCAAGAAGACCGCCAGCCC
>JAJYBQ010000275.1 GCA_021778935.1 Pseudomonadota bacterium
TGCAATGATGTCGAAAAGCGTCTTTCAACGAACTACTATCTCCCGGAGTGTCGAACTTCCGGCTTCGTGCTACGACGGTTTGAATTCTATGCTGCTTTGCACAAAAGTCAAGAGGTTCTTTGGCGGGGATTGATGCCGGTTTTTGTGGAAATTTAATTTCTGTTGAAAATCAATGGGTAGATGTTGCATTTTGGTGCTTCTTTAATCAAACACTTTCAGTCGGTCGCCTATTGCGGTGCGATGGCCCGGCTGTGCGGGAGGGCTTGTTCCGATGAATTCCGAACCGTATTCGTTTGCGCCGTTCGCCGGTATCCAGGCCGCCGAGGCCGTGGACGCCGCCATTACCTCCCGGCGCTCCGTGCGCGCGTTTCTTCCCGATCCCATCCCGCGCCAGACCATCGTGGAGATCCTGCGCGTCGCCAGCCGGGCGCCCAGCGGCACAAATATTCAGCCGTGGAACGTCCATGTCGTCACCGGGGAGGCCCTGGACCGGCTTTCGCAGGCCATCCTGGCCGCATACAACGACCCGCAGGAGCGTGAGCAGCATCGGGAGGAATATCCGTACTACCCCCTGCGTTGGGTCGATCCGTATCTGGCGCGCCGCCGCAAGGTCGGCTGGGACCTGTATGGGCTACTCGGTATCGACCGGGGCGACGAAGCGAAGATGCAGGCTCAGGAAGGGCGCAATTTCGAGTTCTTCGATGCGCCCGTAGGAATGGTGTTCTCCATCGATCGCAGCTTGAGCCAGGGCAGCTGGCTCGATTACGGGATGTTCCTGCAGAACGTCATGATCGCGGCGCGCGCCCGCGGCCTGGATACCTGTCCGCAGGCGTCATTCAATCCGTTTCATCGCGTGATCCGTGCCCAGCTGGGCATCGACGACGACTACACGATCGTCTGCGCCATGGCGCTGGGGAAGGCCGACCCGAGCCGGATCGAGAATTCGCTGGTGACGGAACGCGAACCGATCGAGAACTTCGTGCGCTTCATCGATTCCTGAGCGCGGTCCGGCGGCGGCAAACGCCAGTAGAATTCGGGCCGAACATTCAAGAACGATCGCTTCAGGGAAAGGGCGGAGCCATGCGCGGTTCATTGCACCGGTGTTTCGGGTTGGGGGTGGCTGCGGTGCTGCTGGCGCTGTCCGGTGCGGCGTCGGCCCACCGCGTGGTCCATCATCACGGGGCCGTTACTCCGCACCTGCGGTCGGCCTATGTGCTGGTCGTCGATCAGGACACGGGCAAGGTTCTCTATGCCAAGAACCCGGAGACGGTGTCGTCGATCGCCTCGATCACCAAGCTGATGACCGCCATGGTGACCCTCGACAAGCACTTGCCGCTCGACGAGACGCTCCAGTTCACGCGTGACGACCGCACCTCGGAGGGCTGGGGACGGTCGCCCCTGCACCCGGGGGTTCGCATCACGCGCGGTCAGGCCTTGCATCTGGCGCTGATGTCCTCGGAAAATCACGCTGCGAACCTGCTGGGCAGGACCTATCCCGGAGGGCTGCACGCGTTCGTCGCCGCGATGAACGCCAAGGCGCGCGCGCTCGGAATGACGCATTCGGGTTTTGCCGACTCCATCGGGCTCAATCCCGGCAACCGGGCGAGCCCCGAGGACCTGGTGCGCATGGTCAAGGCGGCATACCAGTACGGGTTGATCCGCCGGTATTCCGTGAGTTCGGGGTACGACTTCCGGATCGGACGGCGCATGTTCCATTTCCACAGCACCGACCGCCTGGTCTACAACCACCGGTGGCACCTCGACCTGCAGAAGACCGGATACATCTCGGTTGCAGGACACTGCCTGGTGCTGTCGACGGATATCCACGGACGGCGGGTCTTGATGGTGCTGCTCGATTCGGCCGGAAAATATTCGCGCTTCGCCGACGCGCAGCGTGTCCGCAACTGGCTGGAGACGCGGCACTATGCCCGGACGCGCGCGCCGGCCGGCCGGCGGCAGCCCTCGGCGTGACGGCGGAGGCCGGGGTTTAGCCGGTCGCGGGTTTGCCGTACCCGAGCGCCGCGGAGATTTTTGCCGCCGTCGCCTGCAGATCGCCGATCCAGGTGTCCTGCATCCGCTCCGTCGGGGCGGATAACGACAGGCCCGCGACGACCGTGCCCGAGTCGTCGCGGATCGCCGCGGCGATGCAGCGGACCCCGGGTTCGAGTTCTTCGTTGTCGCGCGCGTAGCCCCGCGACCGCACCTGGGCGAGTTCGCGTTCCAGGCGGGTCGGGTCGGTGATGCTGTTGCGCGTATTTCCCGCCAACCCGGTGCGCGTTTCGTACGAGCGCACGAGGCGCAGGTCGTCGTGGGCGAGGAACAGCTTGCCGCTCGAGGTCAGATGCAGCGCGGCATGGCCGCCGATCGCACGGACCACCTGCATGCCCGAACGCTCGCTGTAGGCGCGCTCGACGTAGACGATCTCGTCGCCCTGGCGTACCGACAGGTTGACGGTCTGGCCGGTTCGCCGGTGCAGTTCACGCATCGGCTCCAGGGCCGCTTCCCGCACGCTGAGCCGCGCCTTGACCAGGTTTCCCAGTTCGAGCAGCCGCATTCCCAGCCGGTAGGAGCCCGGCGCATCGCCCCGGTCGACGAAGCGACCGGCCACCATGTCGTTGAGGATCCGGTGCGCGGTCGAGGGATGCAGCGAGGTGGTGCGCGCCAGTTCCTTGAGGCTGACCGGCCCGGATCGCGCGGCAAGGGCGTCGAGCAGGTTCATCATCCGCTCGATCACCTGGATCGCCGTGCGCTCCCCCGCCTGCCGGGTCGGCAGGACCGGCGCCGCAAGCGGGATGTTGCAGGGGGAAGACTGGGTGGGCATGCTTCCCAGTCTATACCACGATGTGAAATGCCGCGTCGGATCGCGGGGTTGGTTATAGGTTGCCGCGCATGGCGGCGATCGCCCGCCGGCATTCGGGGACGAGCGCCGGACCCCGGTAGATCAGGCCCGTATAGACCTGGACGAGCGTCGCGCCGGCCCGGATTTTTTCCGCGGCGTCTTCGCCGCGCACGATGCCGCCGACGCCGATGATCGTCATCGCCCCCTGCAGGTGGCGGGCCAAGGCGGCAACGACTTCGGTGGAGCGTTGCC
>JAJYBQ010000027.1 GCA_021778935.1 Pseudomonadota bacterium
CTGCGCGAGGATTTGCTCGGCCAGCGCCATGCCCACGGCATTGGCCAGGCCCTGCCCCAGCGGGCCGGTCGTCGTTTCCACCCCCGGAGTCACGCCCACCTCCGGGTGTCCCGGCGCCTTGGAGTGCAGTTGCCGGAAGCGCTTGATCTCTTCCATCGGCAGGTCGTAGCCGCTCAGGTGCAGCAACGCGTACAGCAGCATCGAGCCGTGGCCGTTGGACAGCACGAAGCGGTCGCGGTTGAACCAGGACGGATTGGCCGGGTTGTGCTGGAGGTGTCGCCCCCACAGCGCGACGGCGATCTCGGCCATGCCCATGGGCATGCCGGGATGGCCCGAATTGGCCTTCTGGACGGCGTCGACCGCCAGCATCCGCAGTGCATTCGCGGCCAGGACTTCTTGATTGGTTTGCGTCATCTTCGTTTGCTCCTCAGCGCCCCAGCGCCTTCTTGCGCCGCTCGACCATGCGCCAGATGAATGGCGTGAAAATCAACTGCATCGCCAGCTCCATCTTGCCGGCGGGCGCCACGATCGTGTTCGGACGCGACATGAAAGAGTCGTGCAGCATGTTCAACAAGTACGGAAAATCGATCCCCTTCGGCTGTGCGAACCGGATCACGACGAGGCTCTCGTCGGGAGTCGGGATCTCACGCGCGATGAAGGGATTGGACGTGTCCACCGTGGGCACACGCTGGAAGTTGACGTGCGTACGGTTGAACTGCGGGCAGATGTAATGCACATAGTCGTGCATCCGGCGCAGGATGACGTCGGTCACCGCCTCGGTCGAATAGCCGCGCTGCGCCTTGTCGCGATGGATCTTCTGGATCCACTCGAGGTTGATGACCGGCACGACCCCGACCAGCAGGTCGGGATGGCGCGCGACGTTGACTTTTTCGGTGACCGCTCCGCCGTGCAGGCCTTCATAGAACAGCAGGTCGGTGTCCTCCGGGAAACGTTCCCAGGCCGTGAACGTGCCCGGCTCCTGGCCATAGGGTGCCGCCTCTTCCGCATCATGCAGGTACTTGCGGGTGCGGCCGTTGCCGGTTTCGCCATACTCGCGGAACGTGTTCTCGAGTTCCTCCAGCAGGTTTGCCTCGGCCCCGAAATGGCTGAAATGGTGATTCCCCGCCTTCTCCGCCTCGGCCATGGCGACGCGCATTCCCTTGCGGTCGTAGCGGTGAAAGCTGTCGCCCTCGATCACGGCCGCCTTGAGGCTTTCGCGGCGGAAAATCCGTTGGAACGAACGCGTCACCGACGTCGTGCCGGCCCCGGAGGAGCCGGTGATCGCGATGATCGGATGCTTGGTGGACATAACGCTTCCTCGATTTGAAACTTTTGTCTTGTGAGTTCGAAAATGTCTGTCGCGCCCGCTGCGTTACTCGCGGAACAGCCCGCGCGCGTTGAACAGCGGCGTGTCGCTCCCGCCCGCCGCCGCCGGCGTCTCGGCGTGGTAGTGCTCGATGCGCTCGACCTCTTCGCGCGATCCGAATACGAAACCGATGCGCTGGTGCGTCGATTCCGGCTGCACCTGCAGCATCGGGCCATACCCCGTGCTCGCGCGGCCGCCCGCCTGCTCGATCAGCATGCCGATCGGGTTGGCCTCGTACAGCAGACGCAGACGACCGGGTTTCTTCGGATCCTTGGTGTCGCGCGGATACAGGAACACGCCGCCACGGGTCAGGATGCGGTGCGCCTCGGCCACCAGCGAGGCAACCCAGCGCATGTTGAAGTCCTTGCCGCGCGGGCCGTTGACCCCGGCCAGGCATTCCTCGATGTAGGCGCGGACGGGCGCCTCCCAGAAGCGGCTGTTGGACGCGTTGATCGCGAATTCCTTGGTCGCCGCGGGAATCGTCATCTGCGGATGGGTGAGCACGAATTCGCCCAGTTCCGGATCGAGCGTGAAGCCCTGCACACCCCGCCCGACCGTCAGCACGAGCATCGTCGTCGGGCCATAGACGGCGTAGCCGGCGGCGACCTGCTCCGAACCGGGTCGCAGGAAGTCCTCGATCTTCGCCCGCCGCCCGCCGTCCGGCGCACGCAGGATCGAGAAGATGCTTCCGACCGAAACATTCACGTCGATATTGGAAGAACCGTCGAGCGGATCGAAGGCGACGAGATATTCGCCCTCGCCTTCGGTTTCATTGATCCACGGCTCGTCCCGCTCCTCGGAGAGTAGGCCGCGCGCATGGCCGCTCCACTGCAGGCAGTGCAGGAAGGTGTCGTCGGCGAGGACGTCGAGCTTCTGCTGGGACTCGCCCTGGACATTGGTATTGCCCACCGCGCCATGGATGCCGCTCAACGCGCCATAGGCAACCTTGCGCGAAATTGCCTTGCATGCCAGCGCAATGTTGAGAAGTATGCTGTTGAACGCACCCGAAGCCTGCGGAAAACGCCGCCGCTCTTCGATCAGGAACTGCGTCAAGGTGATTTTCTTTTCCAACATCGCTCTTGTCTCCAGATAACCAGAAATCGTCCCGGGAATCGCCAGTCCCGGCCTAGCCTTGCCCGGCCTGCGCCACGATGCGCCGCAGGTCTTCCAGATCGACCCAGCGCCGCGGGAAGCCCGGTTGCGCCGCATCCCACGGCTGCTCCGGATCTCCCAGGCTCGGCAATACGCAGTCGGCACAGGAAAAATCGTCTTGATCGGTATACGAACTGGGGGTCACCACGACCGGAATGCCGGCCGCCCGCGCCGCCCCGATCCCGCCCTGGGAATCCTCGATGGCCACCGCCTCGGATGCGGCGATGCCGAGCCGATCCAGGCAGGCAAGATAGACATCGGGAGCGGGCTTCTTCTTCGGAACCTGATCCCCCGCAACGATACAGGCAAAATGGCCGCGCCACTGCGGCCCGAGCACGGGCGCCAGCAGGGAATCGACGTTGGCCTCGGTGGTCGTCGTGGCGATGCCCATCGGCACCCCTTCCTCGCGCAGCTGCGTCCAGAGCCGCAGCACACCCGGCCGCAGCGTGATCCGCCCGGCGGTGAGATCGTCGACGTAGATCTCGGTCTTGCGGCCATGGATCCCCGCCACTTCTTCGGCAGGCATTTCCACGCCCCTGGCGCGAAAATACGCCGTGATGCGCTCTTTGCCCCCGGTCACCCGCAGGAGGCCGCGATATTCGTCCTGCGACCAGGACAGATCGAGGCCAAGCTCCGCAAATGCCGCGTTGAATGCCCGACGATGCAGTTCCTCCGTCTCGGCAATCGTTCCATCCACGTCGAACAAGACCGCTTTCAGCATCCGAACAAAACTCATGGGCAGAGTACGGGAACCGGCGATTCTACGATTCCCGTTTCAATAAAATCCATTAAATATTTTTGGGATAGCGCATAATTATAAATTATGACACGGCGAGCGATCACCGTACGGCAATTGGAAATCCTCGACGCGGTGGCGCGAGAAGGCAGCGTCACCGCAGCCGCCAACACGCTGCACCTGACGCAGCCCGCGGTGTCGATGCAGTTGCGCCAACTCGAGGAGCAGCTCGAAATCGCCCTGTTCGAGCCGGTGGGCCGCGGCCTGCAGATCACCGAACCGGGCCGGGAACTGGCGGCCCTCGGCGGCGACCTCCTGCGGCGCGTGGACGAGTTCGCCAATGCCGCGCGCGATCTGCGCGGCGTCCGGCGTGGCCGGGTCCGCCTCGGCGTGGTCGGCACCGCGATCTATTTCGCCCCCCGGCTACTTGCGCAATTCATCCGATCGCACCCCGGCCTCGACCTCAAGCTCAACATCTACAACCGGGAGAACATGCTCGAGCAGTTGCAGTCCTACAACATCGACCTCGGCATCATGGGACGCCCCCCGGAGGGGACGAATCTGGTCGGGACGCCGTTTGCCCCCAATCCCCTGGCAATCGTGGTCTCGCCGTCCCACCCGCTGTCGCTGCGACGCGAACTCACCCCCGAAGACCTCGAGCACGAACCGTTCATCGTGCGCGAACCGGGATCGGGAACGCGCATCGCCATGGATCGGTACTTCGCCGAAGCCGGCGTCCAGGTGAACGCGATCATGGAGACCGACAGCAACGAAACGATCAAGCAGGCCGTCATGGCAGGCATCGGCATCGGCTTTCTGTCGCTGCACACGGTACGGCTGGAACAGGCCGCCGGCCGCATCGTTCCTCTGAACGTCGCCGGTCTGCCGTTGCGGCGCCAATGGTTCGTCGTCCATTCACGGCAGCGCAACCTGACCCCGGCTGCGGCGGAGTTCCGCGAATACCTGCTGCGCGAAGCCGACGATCTGATGCGGGCCGCACTGTAAAAGCCCGCGTTCCCGCAATCGGCAGGCTGCCTGCACCCCCGGAGGGCGTCAGAACATGCCGGCGATCGCCGAGTACACCCCCAGCCCCGTCGTCAGGACGATGATCAGCAGCACCGCCTTCTCGTACGCCCCCCGCAAGCGCACCGCGGGCGGAAGGCGCCGCGCCAGGAGATACAGAAACCCGAGCACCACCGGCAGGAGCAGTGCGTTCATGACCTGCACCCCGACGCTCACGCGCACGAGGTCGACGCCGGATGCGACGACGATCGCCGCCGCCCCCAGCGCCAGCATGTAGACCCCATAAAACCACGGCGCCTGGCGAAGCGTCTGATCGAGCCGGTGGTCCGCGCCCAGCGCCTCGGCCAGGGCGCGGGCCGCCGTCAGGGTGACGACGATCGTCGCAACCAGCGCGGAACCGGTCAGCCCCAGGCCGAACAGCACCCGGCCCACCATCGGCCCCAAGGCACGCGTGAACGCCTGCGCGATCTGCGGTACGTTGTCGAGCGCCGCCCCCTTGGCCGCGGTGCCCAGGCCCGCCGCGGTCGCCACCAGGACCGCCGCCATGATCACCTGGGTTGCCACCGCGCCCAAGGCGGTATCCCAGCGGGCCGCGCGCAGATCCTCGGCCCGCAGCCCTTTCTCGACCACGGAAGACTGCTGGAAGAACACCATCCACGGCATGAGCACCGCGCCGATGTTGGCCGCCACCAGGTACTGATAATCCGGGCTATGCCAGGGAATCGACATCGATCCGCGAACCATGTCCGGCAGTCCGGGATGGGCCATCCATGCCACCACCAGAAAGACGACCTCAAATGAGCCGATCGCCATGGCGATGCGCTCGACCGTCAGATAGGAGCCCCGAACCACCATGAGGCTCAGCCCGACGAAGACGATCCCCATCGTCCAGGAAACCGGAACCCCGAACAACTGCCCGACGCCAGCCAGTCCGCTCAGTTCGCTCAGCAGCGCGCCGATGCAGGCGACGATGAGCGTACCGACCGAAACCCAGGCCCAACCGCGGCCATAGTGTTCCTGGATGAGCGCGCCGTGCCCCTTGCCGGTCAGCACCCCCAGGCGCACCGTCAACTCCTGCACCACGTAGAGAATGGGGATCAAGAGAAACTGCAGGGCGAGCAACCGGTATCCCCAGGATGCCCCGCTCTGCGCGGCCGTGATGACGCTGCCCGCATCGGTGTCGGCCAGCATCACCACCACACCGGGTCCGGCAACCAGCAGGAAACGGCGCCATCCCGGGAACCGGAACCGCGCAGCAGGCTGTCGAGATCCATCGGCACCGGATGGCTCCGGCGCGGGAACGTGGGGGACGGGGGTAGGGTCGCTCTGGATCGGTTTCAACAGCCGGCTACATCGGACAAGGTTAAGTGCCTACTGACGGATCGCCTCCGCCTCGATCTGCATCGTCACTTCGTCGCCCACGAACGGGACGTAGGCATTGAGTCCCCAGTCCGAACGCTTGATCGACCCCGTAATGATAGCCCCACACACGTAATGCTTGTCCATCCGCATTCCACAACGCGTCGGCTGCACGTGCAGGGTCACCGGCTTGGTCACCCCCAGCATGGTCAACTTGCCCTGGACCGGCACCGACTTGCCCGGCACGAGATGGAAGGTTCCGGACTGGAACCGCAACGCCGGAAACCTGGCGACGTTGAAAAACGTCTTGCTGCGCAGGTGCTCGTCGCGCTTGGCGAAGCCGGTGAAGATGGACTCGGCGTCGATCCGGGCCGACACCGACCCGGTGTGGGTCTGCTCGTCGTAGACCAGGGTTCCGCTCGTTGCCGTGAACTCGCCCCGCATCACGGAAAACCCGAGGTGGGTGATCGAAAAGCTCGGGTAGGTGTGGGCCGGATCCAGCGCGAAGTGTTCCGGTGCGGCGAAAGCGGGAACGGAACCCGCGGCGCCGATTGCGGCGGCAAGGGCGATGGCGAAACGCGCGCTGCGAAGCATGGTCGATTTCCTTCCGAAAATTGGGATGGAAAGCATAGCGCCGCCCCTCCCCCAAGAATTCGAATTTCATGAAGACAGAATTCAGCAAATTCCCGCCCGGGCACCCACCGACCATGGCGGCCGACCCTCCCGCTGGGGCGCGATGGTTCCCATTTATGCGCGTCCCTCGACGGCGGGACGATTCCACCACGGCCAGCGTACGTATTACCCGATTCGCCGGAACTAGGATGGGCCTCTAACAACAACGGGAGATTCGCCATGAAACCGCGCAAGATCGTGCTGTTTGCTGCGGCGATGCTCGCGTGCGGCCTGTTCGTCCAGCCCGCCACGGCCGACGCCAAGGAAATCACCGTCAAGATGGTGACGCGCGCACCCGATGGAAAAATGCTCGTGTTCGACCCGATGTTCGTCAAGGCCGATGTCGGCGACACGGTGGTCTTCGAACCGATGGACAAGGCGGGACACACGAGCGTGTCGGTGCTCGTCCCCAACGGCGTCGCATCGTGGACCGGTCAGCCCAACCAGAAGGTTACCGTGAAGCTGACCCAGGAAGGGATCTACCTCGTGAAGTGCAAGTTGCACGAGAACGTCGGCATGGTCGGCGTCGTACAAGCCGGCAAGCCCGTGAACCTCGCCGCGGCAAAGGCGGCCGCCAAGAAGGAGGAGGCCACGATGCTCATGCACAAGGACCGGTTCGACAAACTGCTGGCGATGGTCAAATAGACCGCCATTTTCGCTTTTCCTCGCCTCGGGGGCGCCAAGGCGGGGAAAAGGCGAGGCGCGTACCTTTTGGTACTCAGCGATCCTTGCTCAGGAACGCACCGGTACCGGAGGATGCATAGACGAAAACGGTATACACGGATCCCGCGACAAGACTGTTTGGCGGGTCCAGTAGCGAAATCGCGCCGCCGTTCAACGTGATGGTCGGAGCGTTCGACGATGGCGTGACGCCGTAATATGAGGAGGTCGTCGTCGGAGATGCCGCCGAAGGAAATGGCGCATAGTCGACGAGCATCGAAACCGAGGTCCCACTGACATTCACGAGGCGGAGGCTCCCGGACCCATTGCCCGGATACTGGTTATCATCGGCGAGGAGTTCTGCCGTCGGAGTTGTCCCGTACACGACAAGCGAATAATCTCCTCCAGCCGTCAAGCTTGACGGCAACCCCGTGGTTACCACCGTTCCCGCCGCGGACGTAACGTTGCTCCACGTAACGCTTCCAGCCGGAACCAGGGTATAGGTTCCAACGAATGGTGCGTTGACGGAAGCTACCGGCGTCGTCGTAGCCCCACTGACCACGCTCGCCGTTACCAATGACGTTCCCGAGGGCAGTTCCGCTGCGATCCGCACCCGCGCGTACGCCATCGCCATCGTCGTCGGATTCCCACCCTGGACGATCAGCATGCCGTTCACCAGCCCGCCGCCCAAGGTCGGCGTAAACGCCACCACCTCGGCCTGGCCGCCGGCGAGATTCACCGATTGATTGATAAAGCGGATATCCCCCGGCGTGTTGGGCTTCGTCGCGATGATCGTGTAGTTTCCTGCAGCCTCGGTCACCGGCAGCGACTGCCCCGTGACGCTTCCATAGACGGGCTGCGCCCCGGCCGGAACGCTCGCCGTGTTCTGCGGCAGGACATAGACATCCAGCGGACCGGCGTCCGTCGAGAAATTGGCGAACGCAACCGTCGACTGCCCCGAAGACGGGATGCCGAGATTGTCGGTCAGATACCCCATCGCCACGGTCGTGCCGAGCGTGTAGGCGACGATGGTGTAGCTCTCCCCGGTCCCAAGGTTGACCGTGAGCGGCGTCCCGGAACTCAGCGTGCCGGTTTCGTCGGTCACCGACGCCGCGTAGGTGCTGGGATTCTGCGACACATACCCGCTCGCGCTCCCCACGGCGACTGCGGTCACCGCCGGGGCCCCGCTCAGACTGAGGTCGAGCACGGGACTCGTCGCCCCCGCCGTCGTGGCATTGACCAATCGCACGCTCGTGGGTGCAACATTGTTGCTACTGCTGCTGCAGGCACCAAGCATGCCCGCGAACACCACCAGCGCGGCGGACAAGCCAATTCGGGGAAAGGATCGCATCTTTGACGGTTCTACAAGTTATGGAAACTGTCGGAACGCCGACAGGAACCGCAGCATGGCGCCGCGGCGCAAACCCGCGACTATACGCCACGCCGGGAATCGGTGGCGACCGATCCGTTACAAAGACGCGGCGCAGTGCGCGCCCGCGGAGCTCCGCCCCTCCCCACGGCAGGACTCACCCCAGAAGCCCGATCCGGATCGCCTTCACGACCGCCTGGATCTTGTTCGCGCACCCAAGCTTGTGGCTGGCCGCTTGCAGGTGCCAGTTGGCGGTTCGCTCGGAGATCTGCAGGATGCGGCCCACCTCCCAGGCCGTCTTGCCCTCCGCCGTCCAGCGCAGGCATTCCGTTTCCCGCGCCGTCAAGGCCGGCCGCCCCGCGCCGGCCGTCGAGGGGGGAGGAACCGCATGGGGCAATCCGTTTTTGAAGATCCGCATTCTTGCATTCGCCCTGGCAAGAGAACGCCGGGAACCGGGAGCGCGGCGCGTCGTCCGCCCTCGGTCCCGCACTTCGAACCCGCACAGCGTTTTTACACAACCTGCACCGGTGGGACAATCCGCCGAACCGCCGTCATGCGTCCTGGGGATCCCCGCTACGCGCGACATCGACGCGATGGCCATGCCGTGCCGCGAGATACGCCGCCGCCCCGCCATGGCCGCGGCGCCGCGCCCGCCGGGAAGGCGATTGCGATTTCGTGTAGAATTCGCGGTTCTGCGCCCGTAGCTCAGTTGGATAGAGTACCTGGCTACGAACCAGGGGGTCGTGGGTTCGAATCCTGCCGGGCGCACCACATATTGCTGTGTTTACAAGGGGTTGCCTTAGTCGGCAGCCCCTTGTTCTTTGTAGCCTTGTGCCATTCCTGGGGGGTTGTGCCATTCCCGGGGTCATTCGATACGCTCCGGACGCCGCCGATCAACCCGCTGGGTGATCGCCGCGTCGGCATGCCCGAGCAACTGCCGGGCGCGCTCCAAACTGTCCGCGTCGCTCCCCGCCTTGGCCCGCGCCGGACCGCAATATCCATGGACATGGATTTACTATTCCCTTGCAGAACTCGATTGACGCCAAGAGGGCAAAAAGGCACATCGATCCCCGACGTCGCCAGCCCGAGGCAAGCTGGCTCGTAACGAGGCTCTCCGCCTCAATATTGAACGAACTGTGGCCATGACCCAGCGCAAGGACGCCGCCGCCAAAGACCACGAAATTCTGCAGTTGTTCATCACAAGTGCGCCGGCGGCCATTGCGATGTTCGACCGCGCCATGCATTACCTGGCGGCGAGCCCGCGCTGGATCGAGGATTATCGGCTCAAGGGAACGGGCATCGTCGGCCGGTCGCACTACGAGATATTCCCGGAAATTCCGGAATCATGGAGACGGGTGCACCGCCGAGCACTGCTGGGAGAAACCATCACCGCACGAGAGGACCGCTTCGACCGGATCGATGGAACCACCCAGTGGCTGAACTGGGAGGTAAGACCCTGGTACAGGAAGTCGAGCGAAATCGGCGGAATCATCATTTTCACGGAAGACATCACGAGTTCCAGGGCGGCTGAGCATGCGCTACAGCGCAAGGTCCAGGAGTTGGAAAAGCTGATGGATGTCGTTCCTGCAGCGGTATGGATCGCAGCCGATCCCGAATGCAAGGTCATTACGGGGAATAGACTGGCGAATCAGATCTTCGACGCATCCAAAGATGAGAATGTGTCGCCAACCGCGGTTCCCGATAAACGACATATCTACGCTCCCGATGGCCGCAAGCTCCCTGCGGAGGAACTGCCGATGCAGCTTGCGGCGGCGACGAACCGCGAGATCCGGGACACGGAATTACAGATCGAGATGCCCTCCGGCCGGCTTATCACGATTCTGGGCAACGCCGTTCCGCTACGGGATGAGAAGGGCCTCCCGATCGGGAGCATTGCTGCGTTTCAAGATATCTCGCAGCGCAAACAAGTGGAGATCCTGGCGCAGGAAAGCACAAAGCGTTACAAGTCGCTCTTCGACAACATGCTGAACGGCATTGCCTATTGCCGGATGTTGTTCGAGGACGGCGCGCCTGTCGATTTCCTATATCTGGATGTGAACAAGGCGTTCGAGGAGCAGACCGGTTTACGCAACGTGGCAGGAAGGAAAGCCACCGAGTTGATACCTGGGATTCGGGAACAAAGCCCGGATCTGCTTGAGCGGTATGGCCGCGTTGCCAAGGGCCATGGGCCGGAGCGTTTTGAAACCTATGTCGCGCCATTGAAGGATTGGTTCACCGTTTCCGCATACAGCGCAGAAACGGATCATTTCGTCGCTGTGTTCGATGTGATCACGGAACAGAAGCGCCGCGAGGAAAAAGTCACTGAATATGTGCAGCAACTCGAACTCGCAATGCGGGGAACGCTCCTTGCCATCGCCAATATGGTCGAGCAGCGTGATCCGTATACGGCCGGGCACGAGCGCAGAGTTGGCCTGATTGCCGCGGACATCGCGCGGGAGATGGGATGGGATGAACGCAAATGCGAGGAACTGCAGATGGTCGGTCTGGTGCACGACATCGGCAAGATCAGCATACCCGCCGAGATTCTTGCGAAGCCGGGTCCCCTGACCCCGGTGGAATATGAAATCGTCAAACAGCATGTCCATCGCGGATACGAAATCCTCAAGGGCGTGCATTTCTCGCTACCGATCGCCGAGATAATCCGCCAGCATCACGAACGAATGGATGGCAGCGGTTATCCCATGGGACTGACGGGGGAGGCGATCCGCTCCGAGGCGAAGATCGTTGCGGTTGCGGATGTGGTGGAAGCGATCTCCTCGCACAGGCCCTATCGCCCGGCTCTGGGCTTGCAGGTTGCCGTGCAGGAAATCAACGATCACAGAGGCAAGCGCTATGACGCCGATGTGGTGGATGCATTTCTTCGATTAGTCAACGAAAAACATTATCGACTGCGTCCGTAGATCGCGCCCGCACAGCAGAATGCCCATCCGGCTCAAGGATGGCCTGAGCCTACGCCGATTGCGTGCCCGCAATCGCGGTTCCCGCAAGACGCGGTTCGACGCGGTAGCGAACCGCCAGCCGATGCTCGGCACCGGGCGCGACCGTCACGCAATCCTCCAGGGCGTTGGCGCTTTCCACGCACAGCATCTCCCGCCAGCCCGCGTCCGCCCCCCGCGCACCGGATCCGAGGTCTCCAAGCTTCGCGGCCTTCTCTGCCCAGGGGGTCCAGACCACGGTCGACGCGCTTGCGCTCTTTTCCACGACGATGCGCCGTCCGAGCACCGGATCGTCGATGACGCACGAGGCGGCGCGATCGCGGTAGACGCGATCGGTCTCGCCCGCGAACCGCACGGCGCCCTCCTGGCGGCGACGCGCCTCGGGCCCCACCTTGTCGACGTATTCGCAGCCGTCGAGCCCGATCACCTGCGCGTGGTCGACATCCCCGACCCGGAAATAGGTGTGCAGTGCTTCCCCGACGGGGAACGGCGTGGTTCCCCGATTGCGGGTGACCAGTTCGATTGCCAGCGTGTCGCCGAACGTGGCGTGCAGCGCGAGTTCCCAGTGGTTCGGCCAGACCGCACGCACGGCATCGAATCCCGACAGATCGGATTGGTCCAGCGTGTGCGGATCGAGCCGAAGGGCCACGCGCACGGCGCCGTCCGCGAGGACCGCGGCATCCGCAAGATCCCAGACGAGATTGCGCGCGAATCCATGAGCGGGCAGCCCCGGCTGCGCATGGGGCCCGAACCAGGGCCAACATACGGGGATCCCGCCGCGCACGGACTTGGCGGGCGCAAAGCGCGCGCCGTTCGACAGCCACACGACATCGTGGGCCTGGCCACGCGGCTTCCAGGTGAGGACCTGGGCGCCCTGCAGACAAAGGCTTGCCGATGCCGCCGGACCGTCGATATCCAGGACCGTCAGCGCGCCGGCTTCTTCGCGAAACCGCAATGCGCCTACCGACGCGAACCGTCGACCCAGTTCCTGCGCGTTCTGCATGACCATTTCCCCTCGTCCGGATGCGCCGCCGATCGCGGCCCGGCAAAGGATACCGGCTTCGGCGAGGAGCGCTCAGCGCAACGCGAAATCGGCAACGATCCCGGCGAATATGCACAACCCCAGCCAATGGTTGTGCCGGAATGCGCGAAAGCACTGCATGCGGTCCCGCCCGTGGATCCAGACGAGGTGGAGCAGCGCGCAGCCCGCCGCGCCCGCCCACCCGGCATAGAAGACCGGCCCCAGGCCGACGACATGCGCGGCGGCAGCCAGCATCGCCAGATAGCCGCCGTAGCAGACGCCGATCGCCAGCACGTCGGCGCGGCCGAAAAAGATCGCCGACGAGCGCACGCCGATGCGCAGGTCATCGTCGCGATCGACCATCGCATACTCGGTGTCGTAGGCGATCACCCAGAGCAGGTTGGCGATCAGCAACCACCACCCGAGCGCAGGCACCCGGCCCTGCACGGCAGCGAACGCCATCGGGATCCCGAACGAGAACGCGATTCCCAGGTAGGCCTGCGGCATGGGAAAAAAACGCTTGAAATACGGATAGGTCGCCGCCACCGCCACCGCCACCAATGCCAGAGGGAGCGCAGCCCGGTCGAGAAACGGCAGCGACACGGCCGCGGCGGCAAGCGCCAGAACCACGGCGACCGCCAGCGCCTCGCGCACCGAAATGATGCCGCGTGCAAGCACGCGGTCGGCGGTGCGCTTCACCTGGCCGTCGAAATTGCGGTCCGCGATGTCGTTGACCGCGCAACCCGCCGACCGCATCAACACCGTGCCCGCCGAGAAAATCACCACCAAGGCCCAGCCCGGCCGGCCTCGAGCGGCGATCCACAATGCGTCGAGCGTCGGCCACAGCAACAGCAGGCTGCCGATCGGCTTGTCGAGCCGGGTCAGGCGGGCATAGGCCGCCAGCCGCGCAAGCAGCCGCATCCGGCGGCCGGGCGCCGACAGGGTGGACGCGGCATCGCCGGAATTCATGCCGGCAGCCCGTCGTCGATCGGGTTGGCGCCCGGCAATGCACATCGCTCGACCGCGCGGCATAGCGCCTCGATCGCGCCGGTCCGCGGGAAGGTCTTGCGCCATGCGAGCACCACGCGCCGCTGCGGCACCGGAGCGCAAAACGGCACGTAGGCAAGCAGCGAACCGCGCACCGGACGCTCCGGAACGCTGGTCTGCGGCAACGCCGTGACGCCGATCCCCGACGCCACCATCTGGCGGATCGTCTCCAGCGACGACCCCTCCAGCGGCCGCCGGGTGCCGTCCGTCGTCCCCCGATCCAGTTCGGGACAGGCGGCGAGCACCTGATCGCGGAAACAATGGCCGCTGCCCAGCAGCAGCGTCGTCTGGCCCGCCAGTTCCGCCATTGCAACCGCCTTGCGCCGCGCCCAGGCATGGCCCCGCGGCACCGCGGCAACGAACGGTTCGTCGTAAAGCGGCCGGATCGCCAGCCCCGAATCCGGCAGCGGCAGCGCGAGCACCGCGGCATCGATCTCGCCGTTGCGCAACATCTCCAGCAGCCGGGCGGTGAAGTTCTCCGCCAGGAACAAGGGCATCTGCGGCGCGTCCTGCTGCAATTGCCGTACCAGCGCCGGCAGCAGATACGGGCCGACGGTATAGATCGCCCCAAGGCGCAGCGGCCCCACCAGCGGGTCGCGACCCTGGCGCGCGATCTCGCCGATCCCGGCCGCCTGCTCGAGCACACGCTGCGCCTGCACGACGACGCGCTCGCCGATCTCCGTCAGGCGCACTTCGGCCGTACCGCGCTCGAACAGGCGCACGCCCAGTTCGTCTTCGAGTTTGCGGATCGCCACCGAAACGCTGGGCTGGGTGGCGTGGCAGGCTTCCGCCGCGCGGCCGAAGTGGCGTTCCCGCGCGAGGGCGACCAGATAGCGAAGTTCGGTCAACGTCATGGCGCAAGTTTATGGCGATTCAGGCCCCGATATACGCCGCGGCGCCCGCCAACCAGCGGTCGACGATCGACGCCGCCGCACGCTCGTCTTCCCGCAACAGCCGATCGGCTTCGGCGCGCGCGATGTCGAGCAGGTCGACGTCCCGTTCGATGTCCGCGACACGCAGCATCGGCAGGCCCCACTGCCGCGCGCCGAGGAATTCTCCGGGGCCGCGCAGGCGCAGGTCGGCACGGGCGATCTCGAATCCGTCCGTGCTCTCGTAGAGGATCTTGAGGCGGGCACGCGCCGTTTCCGAAAGCGGCTCGTCGAACAGCAGCACGCAGGCGCTTTCGACGGCACCGCGGCCGACCCGGCCGCGCAATTGGTGCAGCGTCGCCAGGCCGAAGCGCTGCGCGTGCTCGATCACCATCAGGCTGGCGTTGGGCACGTCGATACCCACCTCGATCACGGTGGTCGCCACGAGCACGTCGATCGCCCCGGCGGCGAAGGAATCCATCACCGCCGTCTTCTCCGCCGCCGCCATCTGGCCGTGGAGCAGGCCCAGGCGCAGATCGGGCAGCGCCGCCCGCGTC
>JAJYBQ010000028.1 GCA_021778935.1 Pseudomonadota bacterium
GAACGGCTTCGAAACCCGCATCGGGGAAAACGCCGTCAAGCTCTCGGGCGGGCAGCGCCAGCGTCTGTCGATCGCGCGCGCCCTGCTCAAGGATGCGCCCATCCTGCTGCTCGACGAAGCGACCTCGGCACTGGACTCGGAGTCCGAGCGGACGATCCAGATGTCGCTCGAACGCCTGATGCGCGACCGCACCACCTTCGTCGTCGCCCACCGGCTGTCGACCATCGAACATGCCGACCGTATCGTGGCGATGGAGCACGGCCGGATCGCCGAGCTCGGCACCCATGCCGAGCTGCTGGCCCATGGCGGGCTCTACGCCAATCTGCACCGGATCCAGTTCTCCGCTGCCCGGGCGCCCGAGGCGGCATGACACGCGTCGGTGCAATCGAACCGCCGTTTTGCATCGTTTTTCTGATGAAGCGCTAATCGCCGCAGCACCGCCCGCGCGGCGGATTGCCTAAACTATCGTACTTTCGTACGGGTTCAACGACACGCTCCGCAATGACGTTCCTCATCGAAGCGCTTCTCTCCTGCCTGCTGACCGCCGGGCTGATCGTCTGGCTGCGCCGGCCCGCGCTCCGCTTCGGGTTGGTCGATCACACCGGCGGGCGCAAGCGGCATGGGGGAGCGGTACCGCGGATCGGCGGACTGTCCCTGACCCTCGGATTCTCGGTGGTGCTGCTGTTCTCCGCCTCCGTCCTGTCCCATTACGCGATTGCGCTCGTCGCCGTCGCCGCCCTTGCCGCGGTCGGACTCCTCGACGACATGGGCGAGGTGTCGGCGCGGACCAAACTCGCCGTGCAGGCGCTCGCCGCCCTGCTGATGACCTCCTGGGCCAACCTGTTCCTGACCAATCTCGGCAACCTGTTCGGGCACGGCCCGGTCGAACTGCGCAACTGGGGCATTCCGCTCACCCTCTTCGCGACGGTGGCGGTGATCAACGGCCTCAACATGCTCGACGGGCTCGACGGCCTGGCGGGCGGGGTGGCGTTCTCCAATCTCAGCTTCTTCGCATTCCTCGCCGCATTCCTCGGGGATCTCGACGCCGTCAAGCTGCTCACGGTGCTGCTGGGCGCCATCGCCGGATTCCTGGCGTTCAACCTGCCGCACCCGTGGCGCAGCGCCCAGCGCCGCACCTTTCTCGGCGACACCGGCAGTCTGGTTCTCGGTTTCTTCGTCGCCTGGTTCTCCGTGGCCCTGACGCAGCAGCCCGCGGCCCACGTTCCGCCCATCGTCATGCCCTGGGTGCTCGGCGTCATCCTGCTGGACACATTCACCGTCACCATCCGCCGCACGCTGCGCCGGCGCGACCCGACCGTGCCCGACCGCGGCCACATCCACCACCTGCTGCTGCGGCGCGGATTCACCGAACGGCAAACGCTGGCGATCCTGCTGGGCGGCAATGCGCTGCTGGGTCTGATCGGAATCGTGCTCTGGCGGTCCGGAGTTCCGGACCGGGTCAGTTTCCTGCTGTTTCTCGGCGTCATCGCCGCCTACGTGGCGGCGTTTCTGTTTCCCAACCGGCTGTTCCGGCGGCGCGGCCGGGCCATGGCGCAGCCGGAAGCGCCCATTCCCGGTAGCGCGCGCGGCGGCGGAACGTCCTAGGATCTCCGGACATTCCCCGCCCCCGAGCGATCTGCCAAAATGTCCGTCATGATTGCCCCCCTTTTCGACACGCTCAAGTACGTGGAACGCCTCCAGGATGCCGGCGTTCCGGAAAGGCAGGCCAAGGCCGAGGCCGAAGTCCTGCGCGATGCGCTGTCGGAGTCGCTCGTCACCGTGTTGGCGGGCAAGGAGGACATCCGGATCGCCAAGGACGAACTGCAAGGAGAAATCCGTGCATTCCGGGAGGATCTGCAGGGCCAGATCCGGGCCGTCAAGGAGGAACTCCAGGGGGAAATCCGGGCATTCCGGGAGGATCTGCAAGGCCAGATCCGAGCCGTCAAGGAGGAACTCCAGGGGGAAATCCGGGCCGTCCGGGAGGATCTGCAAGGCCAGATCCGAGCGGTCAAGGAGGAACTCCAGGGGGAAATCCGGGCGATCAAGGAAGATATCCGGACGCTTCAGGAAGAAACCCGTGCGATCCGGGCGGACATGAAGGCCATGGAAATGAAACTGACCATTCGCACCGGCGGCATGATGACCGTCATGACCGGCGTCCTCTACACGCTGCTCCGGTTGCACTGATCCCACCACGCCGGCAACCGGCGGCGGACTCGACACTCCCCCATGTTCAGCATCCTCATCCCCACCTGGAACAACCTGCCGTTTCTGAAACTGTGCGTCGACAGCATCCGCCGGCACTCGGCCTTCGACCACGAGATCCTCGTCCACGTCAACGACGGTTCGGACGGAACGCTGGAGTGGGTGCGCAGCCAGGGGCTGCGCCATACCCGCAGCACCGGCAACATCGGCATCTGCTTCGCGCTCAACCAGTTGAGCCGTCTGGCCAACCGCGACTGGCTTCTCTACCTGAACGACGACATGGTCTGCACGCCGGGCTGGGACACCGCGCTGCAGGCCGCGACCTCACGGCTCGCGACACCGCTCTGCTTTCTTTCGTCGCTCGTCATCGAGCCCAACCAAGGCACGAACGCCAACGTCCTGTGCCGCAACTTCGGGACGGGGCCGGAATCCTTCGACGAGGCGGGATTGCTGGCCTACGCCGCATCCCTGCGCGAAGCCGACCGCGGCGGCGTCGCCAGCCAACCGACACTCGTGCGGCGGGAGGTCTGGCATCTGGTTGGCGGGTACAGCATCGAGTTCGGCCCCGGCATGAGCAGCGATGACGACTTTCTGATGAAACTCTGGATCGCCGGGTGCCGCGACTTCCACCTCGTCGGCGGCAGCCTCGTCTATCACTTCGCCTGCCGCAGCACCGGCCGCGTGCGCCGCAACCGCGGACATCGGGAGTTCCTGATGAAATGGGGCATCACCTGGCGCGAGTTCCAGCGGGACTATGTTCAGCGATCCGCCACCGTCCCACCCGGCGAACTGCCGGCCGTGCCCGCACCCAGCACGCAAGGCAGGATGAAGCGGATGTTCCACGGCGCCAAGGGGTTCCCGCTCGAAGATCTCCGCGCCTGGGACGAAAACCCCAGCCGGCACCTCGTGCTCTCCGAAGCGCCCTGATGAACCGCTACGTCATGATTCCGGCCACGCTGCCAAGGAAACTGAAGATCGAACACCTCGCGCCCGCGCAACTTCCGGGCGACTGGCGCGGCCTTTCCGCACGGGAATCGCTGCAGGCGACGCGGTGAGCCGCGACAGTCCCATGCCGCCGATATCCGCCGTCCTCATCACCCGCAACGCCGCCTCCCAACTGGAAGCATGCCTCGACGCGGTTTCGTTCTGCGACGAAATCCTCGTCGTCGATAGCGGCAGCACCGACGAGACCGTGGCGATCGCGCAGCGCCACGGCGCCCGCGTGATCGCAACCCACTGGCGGGGATTCGGGCCGCAGAAGCAATTCGCGGTGGAACAGGCGGGGAACGACTGGGTGCTCTGCATCGATGCCGACGAGCGGGTGAGCGAGCCGCTGCGCGACGCCATCCGCGCAGCGCTCGCCGCCCCGGCCTTCACCGCCTATGCATTTCCCCGCTGCAACCGCTTCCTCGGGCGCTACCTGCGCCATGGCGAAGGCTATCCGGACTGGAGTCTACGGCTCTTCGACCGCCGCCATGCGCGGTGGTCGGACGACGCGGTCCACGAGAAGGTGATCGCCGACGGCGCGGCGGGACGCCTGCACGGCGACCTGGTCCATGACTCGGCGGAAACCCTGGAACACTATCTGGAAAAGCAGAACCGCTACACGACCCTGGCGGCGCAAGCCGCCCATGCACGTGGCAAGCAAGCCGGCGCGGCGCAGCTGCTGCTGTCGCCGACGTTGCGGTTTTTCAAGTTCTATGTGCTGCGGCTGGGTTTCCTCGACGGCGTCCCGGGTCTGATCCACATCCTGATCGGCTGCGGCAGCAGTTTCCTGAAGTATGCGAAGCTGCGGGCGATGCAGACCCGGCCTCCCCTCCCCCGATGATGCAGTTCCGGCAACGCCTCAAGAACTCGCCGATCTATCATCTGGAATGCCTGCGGCGCACGCTGCGCATCCTGGCGATGAACGCTGCGCTGCCCCGCCCCGCGCGCCATGCGCATCGCCGCGGCATCAAGATCGGACTGGTCAAGCGGGGCGGCATCGGCGACTGGATCCTTTTCACCCCCGCCTTCGAAGCCCTGCGAAACGGATTTGCCGGACAGGACACCGAGATCGTCGTCTACACGGAGGCCCGCACCGCCGAAATCGCGCGGATGACCGCGCTCGCCGACCGCATCGCCGTGTTCGACCGCCACGCCGTACGCAAGCGCGCGGGCGTCCGCCATGATCTGCTCTCCGGCGTGCGGCGGGAAGCGTTCGACGTCTGGATCGACGCCGACATCTCGCGCACCAACATCGGCGATGCGTTCGCCCTGGCCAGCGCCGCCCCGATCCGCATCGGCTACGCGGCCAGTGCTCTCGAGCGCTGCCACGCGCGGATCGAGCGGCGGGCCTACACCGACCTGCTCCCGGACGAAACCGGGAAAGTCCACATGTCGGTGCGCTTCGACCGCCTGATCCGACACGCGATTGCGCGCGCCGCCCCCTCGCCGCGCAGCGGTGCCGCGCCGGTCCAGCGGCAATCGGGCCTGCGGGCATACGCCTGGCAAGGCGGGGAGAGCCGCACGCTGGTGATCGCCCCGGCGGCCAGTTCCACCAGCCGCATCTGGCCGGCGGAACGCTTCGCCGAACTGGCGGCACGCCTGGCACGCGATCACGGCCTGCGGCCCGTCGTCGTCGGTGCGGCCGCGGATGCGGAACTCTGCAACCGGATCGCATCGCAGTTGACCGACTTCGATGTGCTGTGCCGGACCGGACAACACACCCTGGCCGGACTGTTCGACCTGATCCGCGATGCGCGGCTGCTCCTCACCAGCGACAGCGCGCCGATGCACATCGGCCGCCTGACCGGCACGCCGACCGTGGCGATGGTGTCGGGCGCGGACTTCACCAGCTACGCCGACTATCCGCCCTCACCACATTTCGCCGTGGCCAGCCATCCCGACCGCAGCTGTTTCGATTGCCGGTGGTATTGCATCCACCCGGTGCCCGATCCGGGAGCGAACCGGCGGTGCCTTGCCGAGGTCGGGGTCGAGCAGGCTGGGGCTTTGGCAAACCGGCTCCTGCAGATGCACCACGACACCTGCGCAGTTCCCCAATCACGTTGACGGGATTTTCGGCAAGCCACCATGAACGTATACACCCCCATCGGTTACCTTGCCGTATCCGTGGTTCTGCTCGCCATTGCCGCAAGTCCGGCTTTCCGTGCTGCCGATGCATCTTGGCATACCCAGACCAACCGCACCTCGACGATCGACGGCCTCCGGGGATTTCTGGCACTCGCCGTATTCTTTCACCACGCCACGATCTACCACCGCTACCTCACGAATGGCGTCTGGGAGATTCCGCCGTCGGCGTTCTACACCCAACTGGGGCAGTCCGCCGTGATCCTGTTTTTCATGATCACCGGATACCTTTTTTGGGGAAAGGCGACCGATGCGCAAGGACGTCTCGATTGGCGGACCCTGTACCTCGGGCGGATATTCCGGATCGGTCCGATGTATTACCTGGTGACGATCGCGATGCTGGCGATCGCCATCGGAACGACCGGCTTCCGGCTGCAGGAACCCGCACCCGCGCTCGCGCACGAGTTGGCACGCTTGTCCCTGTTGGGATACTTCGGCCCCGGGTCGATCAACGGCTACCCAAATGCGTGGGTCATTCTCGCCGGCGTCACCTGGACGCTTCATTACGAGTGGCTTTTCTATCTTCTGGTCCTGCCGATCTCGACGATCCTCTTTGCCAAGCCAAGGGTTCATCTCCCCTATGCTGCAACGGGGTTCATCGTGGCGGTTGCGATGCTCTTCCACCATCCCACCATCAACGCCGCCGGATACGCAGCGTTCTTCACCGGCATGCTCTGTTCGTCCTTGCGCGCCACCGGCTTCGCCATTGACCCGCGGCAGCCCGCGAACTGGATCGCATCCGGAATTTGCCTGCTGGTGCTCGGCATTCTCGTCAATCTGTCCAGCGCATATGCCCCGATTCCGATCCTCCTGCTCGCAGCCCTCTTTCTGCTCATCAGTTCCGGCTGCACGATGTTTGGCATCCTGGATTGGCGTGCGTCGAAGCGGCTGGGCGAGATCAGTTACGGCATTTACCTGCTGCAGGGGTTGGTCCTGTACGCCGTTCTCCGTCCCCAGATCTTCCGGGAATTTGCGCTTCGCTCCGCCGCGACGTATTGGGGGGTCGTGCTCGTTGCCGCCACGGCCTTGATCGTTGTCGCGCTGGCCAGCCATGTCACCATCGAGAAGCCGGGAATCCGGATCGGACGTCGGATTGCCTTCCGCATGAAGCAACCGCTCCTGTTTCCCGGAAAAACGCCGTGAGGCGTGCCCGACGGGATGGAGAAAACCCAACTACCGATTGCGCAGCATCCGTTTGACCCGCAACACCGGCGCGTACACCCGCGGGCACCCCGCAAGCAGCAGCATCCGCAAGCGCAGCGCCGGCTTTACGTCGTACCGGCCCGCGGCGAGCGCAAGGCGCGCAAGGAAGGTCGGCGCATCGAACATCGCCCGAATGAATCGCTCCCGCGCCTGCTGTGCCGCCAATGCGGCGCGCATCGCGCCGCCGACCCCTGCGGTCTCGGCATCGCGCTGCAACTGTTCGATTTCCGCCAGCGCAAACCGGTTTCCGCGCTGAAAGCGGGCCAGCATTTCGCCGACCGACGCCGGGGTCCGCTTTCCCGACAATCCGCCCCGGCGATACCACACCAACGGCTCCCGAAGGCTGACGGCGCCGCCGGAAACGATCGCCCGAAAGGTCATGATCTGATCCTCCGCCGCCGCACCGGCCATCATGGGCCCGAAACGCTCGAACAGCCGCCGCGACCAGGCGTGCGCCGCCCCGACGAGAAAGGGCCTCCTCGCGGCCCAGTCCGCGAGGCTGCGATAGGTTCCCAGGTCGTCGGGCGCGATGCGCCCATGCAGCGCGCCGGCATCATCCATGTCCGTCAGGTCGGTCGCGATCAGGTCGTCCCGCCCTCCGCGCTCCCGCCAGAACCGGACCACGCGTTCGCAGCGTTCCGGAACCGAAATGTCGTCCCCCGCCGCGACGAACAGCAGTTCCCCCTGCGCCATCGCGGCAAGCCGCGACAGATGCGCGCTGATCCCTTCATTGATTTCGTTGCGGCGGACCGTGACGCGATGCGGGCCCTGGTAGCCGCGCACCGCCGATTCGATCGCCGCATAGGTGCCGTCCGACGATGCATCGTCCGAAATCAGAATCTCGGTCGGTTCCCAGGTCTGCGCGAGCGCGCCGCGCACGGCATCGGCGATGAATCGCTCCTGGTTGTAGGCGACCAGCAGGATGGAGACCAAGGGGCGGCTCGCCGCCAGGTCATTGTTCGATTGCCCCATGTCCGGAATGCGGAAGGCCGCTTCGCCGATGCCGTACGACGCCGGCATGGTACCGAAATATCCGTCCCGTAGAATTCTCCGGATGGTCATCCCCGAAATCGCCATCACGGCCCAGGCGCTGAAGGAGGCCGGCGGCGCCGAGCGCTACACCCGCGACGTGATCGCCGGCCTGCACCGGATGGGAATCCGGCCGACCCTGTTCGCGCGCGAAATCGACCGCGAACTGGACGAATCCGGCTGGGTCGACGCCCGGCCGCTCGACGTGCGCTGGGCGCCGCGCCCGCTGCGCAATCTCGCGTTCAACTGGCTGCTGGGGCGCCGCCTGCGCGGTCACCGTCCGCGTTGCCTCTTCGCGATCAATCATTCGCCCTATGCCGATGTCGCGCTATGCGGCGGAACCCACCCCGGATTCCTGCAGGGCATGGGGCAGCGCGCCCGCCAGCGCGACCTCTGGCAGATCGCGCTGGAACAGAAGACCTACGCCAATGCGCACACGATCGTCGCGCACTCGCGGTTGATGGCCGGCGAACTGCGGCGCTTTTACGGCGTTCCCGACGCCAGGATCCGCGTCCTCTACCCCCCCGTCGACACGGCACGGTTCCGCCCGCTCGACCCGGCCGAACGGCTTGCGGCGCGCCGGGAACTCGGCCTTCCCGAAGACCGCATCGTCTTCGGGTTTTCCTCGACCGGCCACGAACGCAAAGGCTACGGCCTGCTTGAGCCGTTCTTCGCCGAAACCCGGTTGCCGATCTGTCTCGCCGTCGCCGGCCGGCCGATTCCCCGGGAGCGCGAAACGATCCGCTACGTCGGCTACCAGAAGGACATCTAGCGTTTTTTTGCCGCCGTCGATTTCACCGTCGTCGCCTCGATCTATGAGCCTTTCGGCCTGGTCGGAGTCGAGTCGGTGCTCTGCGGAACGCCGCTGGTCATTGCGGACAACGTCGGATCGGCGGAGGCGGTGGCCGACGAGGCGAAGATCGTGTTCTCCCGAAAGAAGGCGGGGGATTTCGCGCGCGCGATCGACGTCGCCCTGGAGCGGGCGCGCGACGGAAATGTGCGCATCGCACATCCCCTGGACAGCCTGCGCTATGCCCCCGACATCGACACCCATGTCGCGGCGTTGGTCCGGCTGTTCGATCCCGGCGTGGAGCGAGTCTCCCAAGGCTGAACACGATGCGCCCCACCTGGTGGTCCGCGAGAGACGTATACGAGCATCCCGAGCAGATCTGGAATCCTGCGTCGCGCGCGGATCCGCGGGATCGCGTGCTCGCCTTCCACCCCGTTCACACCGAGGCGGAAGAGGATTGCTATGTCGCCGAACTCGCCCGCGGCAAGGTCATCGACGACGCAACGCTGGTCGCCACCGCCCGGAACAACGTGCTCGGGAATCTGCAGGTCCTGTACGGGTACGAAAATCCCCGGGAGCACCCCTACCCCCGACGGCGGCGGTTCCGATTCTCGCGCAGCGTCCGGGGTACCGTATCCTTGCTCGCCGCGTCGAACGGCGACAACTATTACCACTGGCTCTTCGACAGCCTGCCGCGACTGCGCCTGCTGGAACTGGCTGGAACCCGACTGAACGCGATCGACGGATTCGTCCTGAATCTATCCCACCCTTCCTTCCAGATCCAGTCGCTGCGCCACTTTGGCATCCCCTTCACCCAGTTGCTCTACCCATCCCGGCTGGCCATCCTGCAACCGGATCGGCTGATCGTTCCGTCCATGCCGGGTTCGCCGGGATCGCCGCCGAAATGGGTGTGCGACTGGCTGCGCGAGAAATTCCTGCCCCGCTCGCGCCCGCACCCGAATCGCAAGATCTACATCAGCCGGCGCCGTGCGCAGGGGCGCCGCATCTGCAACGAATCGGAAATCGAACCCCTGCTCGCCCGCCACGGATACGAAATCATCGACGCGGAGCACCTTTCATTCGACGAGCAGGTGTCGCTGTTCTCCTCCGCCGCCAGCGTGATTGCGCCCCACGGGGCCGGGTTATCGAACCTCGTCTGGTGTCACCCCGGAACGACGGTCCTGGAACTGCAATCGCCAGTCCATACCGGAACCTGCTTCCAGGTGGTGGCAAGGAATGGTGGCCTGCGATACGCCGCGGCAATGCTTGAACCCGCGCCCGGCGACACATTCCACAACCGGTTCACCGATCTGGTTGCCGACCCCCAGACGCTGGCTCGCGCCCTCGACACCCTCACATGAGCCACGGCATGTTCACGGCGAGCCATCGGCGGACGCCGCCAATTCCCGCGTCCGCGCCTCGATCACGGCAAGAAGGCTTGCATACACCAGTGCCAGCAACGTGACTTCCATGATCGGCACCAGAACATCGATGGTCAGACCGAAGATCACGGTGCTCAGGGTCGCGGCGAGTCCGGCGCAGGACGCCGTGCGGATCACCCCGTCATCCGACCGCCGGTTTCGCCAGAATGCCGCGGCCGTGCCGACATAGAAAAACAACAATGCGGCCACGCCCACCGCCCCGGCCTCGGCGATCGCGGAGAAAAAATCGCTATGCGCCCGGGCATTCACGATCGCAGGATCCACTTCCCCGCGCCGGGCCAGAGCGCCGAACGCATCGGTCAGCTTTCCTTTTCCAACCCCCCATACCGGATGGGTTCGAAACAACAGGACCGACGCCCGCCAAAGTTGCAGCCGCAATCCGACCGAGGTGTCCTTGCTGCCGTGCTGAAACAGCACCATGTCGGATCGGGCGGCTGCGATCCGCGACTGCACCCGGCCCGTCGAGAGGGCCGCCGTCATCGTCACCATCACGATCAGCACGGCAAAGGCCAGGCGCTTCCCATCGGCAAACCACCGATATTCGAACGCCAGCAGCGCGACGAGAACCGGGATGGCGATCCAGCCGCCGCGCGCCCCGGAGAGATACGACAGATAGATTCCGGTGACCAGCGCGGCTCCTTTCGCAAACCACGCCAGCGTCCTTGCGCGCCCGCCGTCCCAGCCCAGCGTCGACGCGGACAGAAACGCCAGCAGCAACGCCGTGTCGCCGAAGGGGATCTGGTTGGTGTAGTAGTTTCCCAGGCGGACCATGTCGGTCCATCCCCCCGCCGGCCGGTCGATGGCGGCCCACACCGCCGCCCCCACCGCGCCGGCGGCACACCCCCAGCCGATCGCCTTCAGATGGCGCACCGGCACATCGCAGAGCAGCAGGAAAATCGGCAGCGCCAGCACGAACCGCGACGGCGCGTCGAATTCGCGCGGTCGCCATGCGTGCTGCACCACCTCCTGCGCCACCACCACCACAAGCAGGGCCACCATCGCGGCGGTGAAGAGCCGGTAGCGGCGCAGCGGCGCGAAATACGCGCGGTCATGGCGGCGCTGGTACGCGGTGTACAGCGACAGGACGAGGAGGAGGAAGAACCCGACACCGCTGCCGTGATGCACCACCAGATTGGTCGCGGGCGTCCAGAACAGGCAGGCCGCAACGAATCCGTCGCGCCAGGCATTTCCCCCGGTTCCGTTCGCGTTGTTCATCTTTTCGATCATTTCCATCCCGGAGACCCCGGAATTGTACTGACCGGAAGAAGCGCAACCCGATCAATACGCGAACCGCGCCTCCACCCCCGCCTGATTGCGCAGGTCCTCGATCAGGCGCGGATCGCCGCGCACGCGCCACGCCTCCGGCAGATGGAGATCCGCCGACGCGCGGCCGTTGGCATAGGGCAGAACCACCCGGCAGCCCGGACCGGTCTCGGCATCGGCCGCGCCGCTTCCCGCCGCCGCGCGATATGCGCCGAGGACGCGCTCGAGGGCCGCCACGTCGATCCGCGCACCGATCGGCGCGACCAGCGTCGCCTGGGCCTGGGCGCGGGCGCCCGCAAGGTCGAGCACGTCGTCGGCGCTCAGGGCGAGGCGCTGCGAGAACTCGTCATAGCGCGCGCGCCCGATGACGAAGACGAGCTGGTCTTCCTTGCAGACCGCGCGCCGCCGATCGAAAAGCTCCGCGAACACCGTCACCTCCAACTGCGCGCTGGCGTCGTCGAGCAGCAGCACGCACATGCGCCCGCGTCGCGTGTTCTGGCTGCGCACCGAGACGACGATGCCGCTGATCCGCACGCTTTCGCGCGCCTGCTTCAGGTCGGCGAGGCGGGTGGGCGCGATGCGCCGCGCCTCCTCCTCGAACTCGGTGAAGAGGTGGCCGCTGAAGCAGAACCCGAGTGCGGTCCGTTCGTTGGCGAGCCGCTCGCGCTCGCTCCAGGGCGTATACGGGACGTCGATGACGATCGCGGCGTCCCCCGCCGCCCCCGGCGCGGGATCGCCGAAAAGGCTCTCCTGCCCGGCGTGCGCCAGCGCGTGCTCGGCCGCTTCCAGGGTCGGACCCAGGGCGGCCAGCAAGCGGGCACGGTCCTCGTCGATGCCGTCGAACGCGCCGGCGCGGATCAGCGCCTCGATCACCCGCCGGTTGACCCGCTGCTTGTCGATGCGGCCGCAGAAGTCCGCCAGGCTCGTGAACGCGCCGGCGGCCCGCAAGGCGACGATCGATTCGATCGCCGCCTGCCCGGTCCCTTTGATCGCTCCAAGACCGTAGCGGATCGTCGCGGTGTCCACCGGAACGAACCGGTACGCGCCGAGGTTGACGTCCGGGGGAAGGATCGCGAGACCACCGGCGCGGGCGTCGGCGACGAGATCCTGCACCTTGTCGGTGTCGTCCATCACCGTCGACAAGTTGGCGGCAAAAAACGCCGTCGGATGATGCACCTTGCAGTAGGCGGTCTGGTATGCGACGTAGGAATAGGCCGCGGCGTGCGACTTGTTGAAGCCGTACCCGGCGAACTTCTCCATCAGGTCGAAGAGTTCGGTCGCGGCCTTCTCCGGCACGCCGTTCTTCGCCGCACCCCCGACGAAGATCGTCCGGTGCTCGGCCATCTCCTCGGGCTTCTTCTTGCCCATGGCGCGGCGCAGCAGGTCGGCGGCGCCGAGCGAGTAGCCGCCGATCGCCTGCGCGATCTGCATCACCTGCTCCTGATACACCATGATGCCGTAGGTCGAGCCCAGGATCGGCTCCAGCCGCGGGTCCAGGTAATGCGCCCGCTTGCCGTGCTTGCGGTCGCAGAACTCCGGGATCAGGTCCATCGGGCCCGGCCGGAACAGGGCATTCAAGGCGATGAGATCGTCGAATCGGTCGGGCTTGGCGCGCTTCAGAAGGTCGCGCATGCCGCGTGATTCGAACTGGAAGATCGCGGTGGTGTTGCCGACGCGGAACAGTTCGAACACCGCCGGATCGTCGAGCGGGATCGCGTCGAGGGAAAAGGTGCTCGCCGGATCGAGTTCGTGCACGTACCGCACGGCGAGCGCCAGGATGGTGAGCGTGGTCAGCCCCAGGAAGTCGAACTTGACCAGGCCGGCCTTCTCGACGTCGTCCTTGTCGAACTGGCTCACCACCGCGTCGGTGCCCTGCGCGCAATACAGCGGGCAGAAATCGGTGAGGCGGCCGGGCGCGATGAGCACCCCGCCGGCGTGCATGCCGACATTGCGCACCAGGCCTTCGAGCGGTCGGGCGAGTTCGACGATTTCGCCGGCCTCCTCGTCGCCGCCGACCGCATCGGCGAACGCCGGCTCTTCGCGCAGCGCGCGTTCGAGGGTCCAGGGATCCGCCGGGTTGTGCGGGATCAGCTTGGAGAGGAAGTCGCACTTGCTGTATGGCATGTCGAGCACGCGGCCGGCGTCCCGCACCACCGCCTTGGCCCCGAGCGTGCCGAAGGTGGCGATCTGCGACACGGCGTCGGCCCCGTACTTGCGCTTGACGTAGTCGATGACCCGGTCACGCCCATCCTGGCAGAAGTCGATGTCGAAGTCGGGCATCGACACCCGCTCGGGATTGAGAAACCGCTCGAAGAGCAGGTCGTAGCGCAACGGGTCGAGATCGGTGATGCCCAGGGCGTAGGCGACGAGCGAACCCGCGCCCGAGCCGCGGCCGGGGCCGACCGGTACGCCGTTCCCCTTCGCCCAGTTGATGAAGTCCGCGACGATGAGGAAGTAACCCGAGAACCCCATCTTGGCGATGGTCGTGAGTTCCATCTCCAGCCGGGCCTCGTACTCGGGCCGCTTGACGTCGCGCAGGGCCGCTTCCGGATACAGCGCCTCGAGGCGGCGCACCAGACCCGCCAGGGAAAGGTCGCGGCAGTGCTGGTCGAGCGACACGCCGGGCGGCGTCGGGTAATCGGGCAGGCGCGGCTTGCCCAACTGGAGTTGCAGATTGCAGCGGCGTGCGATCTCGACCGCGTTCTCGAGCGCCGCCGGCAGATCGGCGAATCGCTCGCACATCTGCGCCGCCGACAGGAACACCTGCTCCGCGGTGAAATTGCGCGGACGCCGCGGATCCGCAAGGGTCCGACCCTCGGCGATGCACACCCGCGCCTCGTGAGCGCGAAAATCCTCGGCGCGGAGAAACTGCACCGGGTGGGTGGCGACGAGCGGCAGTCCGATGCGCACGGCAAGCGCCGCCGTGGCGCGGCAGCAGGGTTCATCGTGGGGCCGGCCGGCGCGCTGCACCTCCAGATAGAACCGCCCGGGAAACTGGGCGGCCAGCCGCTGCGCGGCCGCCTCCGCCGCCTCGGCCTGGCCGGAGCACAGCGCCGCCCCGACCTCGCCCGCCGCGGCGCCGGAGAGCGCGATCAGGCCGGCGGCCCCCTCGCTGTCGAACCATTCCGGCCGCATCATCGCGCGGTTCAGGTGCTGGTTCTCCAGCCACGCGCGGGAGATGAGGCGGCACAGGCGCAGATAGCCCTCGCGATCCTGCACCAGCAGCAGCAGGCGGTGCGGCTGGTCGCGGTCGGCGGGGTTCTCGACCCAGGCATCGCACCCCAGGATGGGCTTGACGCCCGCCTTGCGCGCGGCACTGTAGAACCGCACCGCGCCGAACAGGTTCGCGCTGTCCGTCAGGGCGACAGCACCCTGCCCGTCCGCCGCGGCGGTGCGGACGAGATCGTCGATCCGGGTCAGGCCGTCGACGATGGAAAATTCGGAGTGGACGCGGAGGTGGATGAAGCCGGCGGACATGGGGGCGGATTGTAGGCTGTTACCATTTGCGGTTTTTGGGGGGTCGCACGCGGGCTCGATGCCCGCGCGAACCGCACGAGGCGTCTGCGTGGACTTTTTATCCAGCTTCGACTACATCGCTCCCATCCTGCAGATCACCCTGATCGATCTGCTGCTGAGCGGCGACAACGCGCTGGTCATCGCGATGGCCTGCGCCCACCTGCCGTCGGACGTCCGCCGCCGGGCGATGGTCCTCGGCACCTTC
>JAJYBQ010000276.1 GCA_021778935.1 Pseudomonadota bacterium
GGCAACGACGCAGCGCGCGATGAGTTGCGCGTCGCTGACTGCCGCAGGGGCGCCTTGCGCCATCGATCAACGGGCAAGTCCGGGATGCGCGGATCGCTGCGGCGGACGGGCAGCCGCGAGCCGGGGGCCCGCGGGAATCCGGAGTACCGGGCGCCATTCGATATCGCTGCGGGACATGCCGGCGGCGCTCACGCGCCTCCCGGCGGGGGCGGATTGGAATTGCGGCGCAGGTCCGGGCCCCTGTCCTCGAAGTACCACAGCACGCAGTAACCCAGCCCGAGGAACAGGAGGATCAGGCCCACCCCGTTCGGCGTTCCGTCGTCGAACATCGAGTAGAGCGACAGGCCGACGCCGATCGCGGTCAGGATGATTCCCTTGCGCAGGTCGGACCAGGCAGTGCGGCGCCGGATCATGCGCGCCTGATCGTAGAGTGGCACGCTGCCGGCGGCCGGCGGCGGCGTCCCGGCATTGGCCATCGCATCCAGCGATGCCGCGGCGGATGGGCCCGCCGCCAGCGCCTCCATCGCCGCGGCCGGCGTGACGACACCGCGTTCGGCGAGCTTCAGCATCGTTTCGTTGTGCATGCGCGTCTTGCGGATCTTGTACCAGACCAGCAGCGCGATGATCAGCAGCGGGATGAGGAACACGACCGTCACGATCAGGAAGACGAACAGCGCCGTGCCCGGCGCGTCGCGCGCGAACTGCTCGAAGGAATCGTATTCGCGGTCGTTGCCCAGGCCCTGGACGCGGATCCGCTTGCCGTCCTTGAGGATGCCGATGCCATGTGCGTCGATCGTGACGTCGACATCGGCGCTGCCTTTGGCCTTCGCGCCTCCTTGGCTGCCCGTCGTGCCGGGCGCAGCCTTCGTCCCGGCTTCCCCGGCGTGGCTGCCGCCCGGTTCCGCCGAGGCGGGCCTGGCTGCGTCCGCTCCGGCCTGCGGATCCGGGGCCGCAGGCTGCGCCGGGCTGGAGGTGGCAGGGGCCGCCGCGGCCTGGGCGACGACGATCCGGCCGCCGATGGCCGCCGCGCGCACGACGTGGGTTTGCGGCAACAGCCAGCAGGCGAGCCCCAGGGCGAAGGCCGCCCCCAGCACCAGGTGGCGGGTCCCTGCCCCTGGCGTCGCAATGGATCGAAAATGCATGAAAGCTCCCTCGGGTGATATGGCGATTGGATGCGGCGATCCCGCGATCCGGATTCAGCGCCCGCGGCAGGCCCGGTGCAGGCGGCGGGGATTGCCGACCCCTGCGCGCCGCCGAAGCCATCGATACCCCATGCTATTATCGCCGGCGACTTCCGAATTGCGGCGAATCCGCCACCGCTCGCTCCCCTCGATGCCCGACGCCCCTCCCTTGCACCAGAGCCACCGGGATCGCCGGGGTCGCCGGATCCACGCCGGCCCGCATTGCGCTCGATGATGCTGCGCTGCAGGACCGGTTTCCGCGCCTTTCTGGTCCTGGCCTTCCTGCTGTTCGCCGGTGCCGGGCGCGCCCAGGACGCCGGCACGGTCACCCTCAATTTCGTCAACGCCGACATCGATGCCGTCGTCAAGGCCGTCGGCGAGATCACCGGCCGAAATTTCCTCGTCGATCCGCGGGTCAAGGGCACGGTCAACATCGTCTCGGCGCACCCGGTTCCGAAAGCGCTGGTCTATCCGACACTGCTCTCGGCGTTGCGCATGCAGGGCTTCGCGGCGGTCGAATCCGAAGGCGTCGTCAAGATCGTTCCGGAAGCGGATGCGAAGACCCAGGGCGGACCGGTGCAGCGCGGTGCGGTCGGCGCGTCCGGCGATCGCATCGTCACCCAGGTCATCGCGCTGCAGCACGAATCGGCGGCGCAGATGGTCACGGTCCTGCGGCCGCTGATCTCGCCTTCCAACACGATCTCGGCCTACATCCCGAACAACGCGATCATCGTCACCGATTACGCGGACAACCTGAAGCGCATCGACCGCATCGTCGCCTCGCTCGACCGCCGCCCCGGCGAACCGGTGCTGGTGCACCTGACGAATGCTTCGGCGCTCGACATCGTGTCGATGCTGAACCGGCTGCTGTCCGACGCTCCGGGCCAGCCCGGCGCCGCGGCGGACGCCCAGCAGCGCGTCAACCTGGTCGCCGATCCGCGCTCGAACAGCGTCATGATCCGCTCGGACAGCGCGGCGCGGATGGCCAGCGTCCGGCAGATGATCGAGCAGCTGGACACGCCGCAGCCGCAGGGTGGCAACGTCCACATCGTCTACCTGAAGAACGCCGACGCCGCGGAGGTCGCGCACACGCTGCGCGGCCTGTATGGAGGCGACCAGAAGGCGGCACTGCCCGCCGCGATGCCGGCCGCGGCGTCGGGCACCGGGCCGTCGTTGCAGAACGCGGTCGCGACCACTGCGTACGAAGGCTCCGCGGCAGCGTCGTCCCCGCTGCAGGCTGCGGCTGCGCCGCCGGGGGCATTCGCGGCGGGCGGAGCCGTGATCCAGGCCGACACCGCCAGCAATGCGCTGGTGATTCGCGCGCCCGAGCCCGTCTACAACAACCTGCGCGCAGTGATCGAAAGGCTCGACACCCGGCGCGCGCAGGTGTTCGTCGAGGCGCTGATCGTCGAGGTGTCCGCCGACAAGGCCGCCGAGTTCGGCATCCAGTGGCAGGTGCTGACCGGCGCCAACAAGGGCAACGTCCAGGGAATCGGCGGGACCAACTTCGGCGCGCGCGGCAGCGGGACCAACATCATCGACGCATCGGCGAACCTCGGCAGCGTCGGACAGGGCCTCAATCTCGGCATCATCAACGGCACGGTGAGCATCCCGGGCCTCGGCGTCATCAGCAATCTCGGGTTGCTGGTGCGCGCGCTGCAGAACGACTCCAACGCGAACATCCTGTCGACGCCGACGCTGCTGACCCTCGACAACGAGGAGGCGCGGATCGTCGTCGGCCAGAACGTGCCGTTCATCACCGGGCAGTATGCGACGACGGGGACGACGGGCACCGTCCAGCCGTTCCAGACGATCGAGCGGCGCGACGTCGGGCTGGTGCTGCGCGTGCGGCCCCAGATCACCGAAGGTGGCGCGGTGCGG